>CALBWZ010000161.1 GCA_937893415.1 uncultured Comamonadaceae bacterium
AGCGAGTCTTGTGGTGGTTAGCTGCTCTAGGGCTCATTGGCTTGGCTGTATTCATGGGCTGGGGCTCCAAGATTGACAACTCTGCCAACGCCTTAAAAACGGCTATGACCTTTGTCAATACAGACGAGAAGACCCCCGACAGGCTCGCTTGGAACCTGTCTATTGATGGTGCTATAGCCACCACATCAGTCACCACGCCAACGGCCACAAACCTCACACCCATCGCTTTAATGAGCGCAGAAGCTAGGTTGATTGCTATTTACCAGTTGCTTAGAAGCGGCGAGCGCGCCATGGCATTAAGCGAGGCTCAAAACCTCACCAGCGACTACCCCAATTTCCAGCTGGCCCAACTGCTGTATGCAGACCTGCTTGCAGCCAGCGCCAATCAAACAATTGACCTCAGTGACCTTGCCCCTAAAAACAGCGAACAAGCCATACAACTCGCAGCCTTGGTGCGCGAGTCTGAGCTGCGTCTGCAGGCCCTAACAGAGGTGCCTGCGCCTGGCACATTGCCCAGTAATTTTGTAGCGCTGCCGCCCTCAACCCGCAACGCTATTGCCATTGATGCGTCACGCGCACGCCTGTACTGGTTTAAAAATACAGCCAAGCCCGGCGAGCCCGCGAACATGGTTTTAACCAAAGACGCCTATATGTCTGTAGGCAAAGAAGGCGTGGAGAAGTTTGTCGAGGGTGACAACCGCACGCCGCTGGGGGTTTACTTCGTCACCAGCTTGCTGCCTGGCAGCGAGCTGCCAGACTTGTATGGCAACGGTGCATTGCCACTGAACTACCCCAACGCCTTGGATATTTTGCGCAAAAAAACGGGCAGCGGTATTTGGCTTCACGGCACGCCTACAGAGCAATACGTAAGAGCCCCTTTAGCGTCTGAGGGCTGCGTGGTGCTGTCTAACCCAGACATTAGCCAATTGCTAGAAGAGGCTTACATCAAGGAAACCCCTGTGGTGATTGCACAGTCGCTGACGTGGGTGAGCGCCCCCTCTATCAGCTCGGAACTGGCCCTAAAGCCTGAGACCGCATCCGCTGTCGACCAGAAAGGCACTGCAACTGATGTCGCGACTGCCGGTTTTAAAGGCCAATTTGCAAACTGGCAAAACAGCAGGCGCACGCAAGACTTTGCGGCGCTGCGCGACATGTACAGCGACCAATTTTTCCGCAGGGGCAAAGGTCTCAGCCACTGGTGGATGACCATCAAAAACGAAGCCACCACCACCAGTTCGCAAGACGACATCACAGTGCTGAGCTGGCAAGACCAAGACCAAGTCATGGTGGTCAACTACTTAGATACCGTGACTCCAGACGTACGCGCCATCAAGAAACGCCAATACTGGCGCATTGAAGGCGGCACGTGGCGCATTTTTTACGAAGGTAATGCATGAACAAGCTCTCGAACTCCGGCATGGTCAAACGTGCACTGCTGGCACTTGGCGCTACAGCGTTGATGCTAGGCAGCTTGCAAGTACACGCCAGCGCAGACAAGCCTCGCGTGCGCTTTCAAACCAACCAAGGCGTCATTGTTGTAGAGCTCGACGCCAAGGCCGCTCCAAAAACAGTTGCTAATTTTGTGCAATATGTACGAGATAAACATTACGACGGCACAGTGTTTCACCGTGTCATCAGCAACTTCATGGTTCAAGGCGGTGGATTTACGCCCGAGCTACAACAGAAACCTACGCGAGCGGGTATTGCCCACGAGGGGGCGCAGGCCTCGGCCAACGGAGCACCGCGCAACACCATTGGCACCATCGCCATGGCCCGCACGCAAGACCCCAACTCTGCTTCCGCACAATTTTTCATCAACGTGGCTGACAACGCCTTTCTTGACTACCGCGCACCCACCATGCAAGGCTACGGCTATGTGGCGTTTGGGCGGGTCGTTGAGGGCATGGATGTTGTGAATGCCATCAGGTCTGTTGCCACTGGAGCAGCAGGCCCATTTCCGTCCGATGTGCCCAAGACGCCCATCGTGATTCAAACCGCCACTATGGAGCAATAACACCATGGCCAATCCTCAAGTAGAACTGCACATTGCAGACCACGGTGTCATCACCATAGAACTAGACCAAGACAATGCGCCTTTGAGCACAGAGAACTTCTTGTCTTACGTGAACAAGGGCCATTACGACGGCACCATATTTCACCGCGTCATTGACAATTTCATGGTTCAAGGTGGCGGTTTCGTGCCTGGTATGAGCCAAAAAGACTCGGACGCGACTATTCGTAACGAAGCCAACAATGGCTTGAAAAACGACAAGTACACCTTGGCAATGGCTAGAACACAAGACCCACATTCGGCCAGCGCTCAGTTCTTTATCAATGTGGCCGACAACGGCTTTTTGAACCACACGGCACCCAGTGCGCAAGGTTGGGGCTACGCCGTGTTTGGCAAAGTGGTTTCAGGAAAAGAGATCGTTGACACCTTAAAAAGCGTTGCAACTGGCCGCAGCGGCTTTCACGACGATGTGCCTAAGACGGACTTACTCCTTGAAAAAGCGGTGGCACTGTAAAGTGCCGATTGGCTGATTGTTTCGCTCGAGCCGCGTGATGACCACCCAGACTATCATCGCCCCGCTTGATTGGACCACTGTTGACATGGCATCTGACCTGCATTTGCAGGCCAGCACCCCTCACACAGTGGCTGCTTGGCATCACTATTTGGCACATGCCGAATGTGATGCCTTGTTTATTTTGGGCGACTTCTTTGAAGTGTGGGTGGGTGACGACGTCCTCGACACAACCCTCAGCGCCACCTTGCCCCAGGCTCTGCAAGCCAACGCAACATTGTGGCAACTGTGCACAGCCAAACTAAAGGCGGCCAGCAACCGCATGCCCATTTATATGCTTGTGGGCAATCGCGACTTCTTATTAGGCCCTGCATTTTACGCAGCCAGCGGGATACAACCTTTGGGGCAAGAAACATTGCTCAATTGGCACAGCAGGCGTTATTTGCTTGCCCACGGCGACCAATGGTGCACCGACGACCAAGCCTATCAAGCCTTCAGGGCTGAGGTGCGCAGCCCTGAATGGCAACAAGGCTTCTTGGCTCAGCCCCTAGAACAACGCCTGCAACAAGCCATGGCCATGCGCAGCCAGAGCAGCCAGCGCTTGCAACACATGGGCAATTTGAACCAATTACCAGATGTGAGCAACGCTGCTGTCATAGCCAGCGCCCAACGGCATGAAGCCCATAGCGTGATCCATGGGCACACCCACACAGGTCAAGACCACGCACTCAGCAAGGGCTTGCATCGCCATGTCTTAAGTGACTGGGACTGTGACGCCAAACCACCACGTGCCCAAGTGCTGCGCCTGCAGCGCAAGAGCCCTAGCACGATTCAACGCGTGGTTGTTAGGTCATAGTGGCAGTTGCGCCACAATTGGCGACACACTTCGGTTGAATTCAAAACCGGTACCACCCCTAAGTCGTTGGATACAGAGCTGTTTCAACTTTTTATACGAAAATAACGTGTAAAAACAGATTTCTTATGATTGACTTTCATTAGACAGTTTCTAAAATCAAACCACATCAACAACCCTGTCTTAACCACAGCGCATCACAGCGCAAGGTACCCATCACCGCACCAAGCTGACACAGTTGAGCGGGTTACATATGGTGAGACTTTAAGCTGAATGACTATTCACAACCCATCGATTGCGGCGCAATCTCACCAATCACTTGGTTTGATTGCCCGCCTTGTCAAAGCTGGTACGCCCATAGTGGCGCATTGGGTTTGGCGCATGACGCACAATGGCTTCGCCATGGCAGGGCTAGGTATCGTGTGTCTCGTTGCTTTATTAATCAACCAAGAAGCCGTGCGCGAACCGGCAGAAGAACAACTGCTAGATTTTTTGCAAAGTCGCCAAGAAACACGTTTGATAGAAACCCAAACCTTAGCCCCTGAGCCCAATGCAGCCGACAGGGCCAGCGTTGCCTCACTGGCTGACTTACCTGAACATCAAGCGACTTTAACCCGATGGATTAGCCGCCAATACCGCGTTGCCGCCGAGCCAATGGCTGTATTGGTTGCCGAAGCCCACGTCATAGGCGAACGTATGGACATTGACCCAGCCTTGTTGCTGGCCATCATGGCTGTTGAGTCACGCTTCAACCCATTTGCACAAAGCCCAGTCGGCGCGCAAGGTCTGATGCAAGTTTTAACCCGCGTGCACCTCGATAAGTTTGAAGACTTCGGCGGCAAAATGGCCGCTTTCGACCCCATCACCAACTTGCGCGTCGGCGCCATGGTGTTGCAAGAATGTATACGCCGTGCAGCCGGCTCAGTCGAAGGCGGGTTGGGTTACTACGTCGGCGCCGTCACGGTTGATGGCAGCTTTTATGTGAACAAAGTCTTGCGGGTATATGAGCGCATGCACAAGGTGTTGGCGCCCTTTGACTTGCCCAGCTACAAGCGCTCCTTAACGCTGAGCAGCGACAAGCCAGCCTTGCCTGCAGTGTCTTCACCATCTGCGCCTCTAGCACCCTTTTTTAGGCCACAAACACCGCCGGAGTCGCCAAACGAGTCCGCAGCAGGTACACGGCTGCAGCCAAACATGGAGCCACCTGTGCGTTCTGAACAGACTTCATCCACCCTACTGGCACAGCAGCTACCGCTGGTACAGTAAAATTGTGCTTGTGCGTGACTGGCGATAAGCGAGGTGTCTGACAGACCCCTCAGACGTGGATGACCACGAGGAAGCGCACCGCGTCAACACACCTGTTCATCTGATGTGTTGGCGTGCCAAGCCGTTCGCCTGGGTCAACCACTTGTTGCATCGTCGCTTCACAGCGCATGCGTCGCGCTGTCCATTGACGGCGCGCAAGTGGCCAATACATTGATACCAAAGAACCGACTCATGTTTGACCGCAAGCAACTCATACAAAACACAGACCCAGAACTATTTGCCGCCATTGAAGCTGAAAACCTGCGGCAAGAACAACACATTGAACTGATCGCCAGCGAAAACTACACCTCGCCTGCTGTGATGCAAGCGCAAGGCTCACAGCTGACCAACAAATACGCCGAAGGCTACCCAGGTAAGCGTTACTACGGCGGCTGCGAACACGTGGACGTGGCAGAGACTTTAGCCCTAAACCGTGTCAAAGAGCTGTTTGGTGCAGAAGCCGCTAACGTACAACCCCATTGCGGCGCATCGGCCAACATGGCTGTGTTTTTGGCATTTTTAAAACCCGGCGATACGATGTTGGGCATGAGCTTGGCCGACGGTGGTCATCTCACCCATGGCATGCCTTTGAACATAAGCGGCAAGTGGTTCAACGCTGTGAGCTACGGTTTGAATGAGCGAGAAGAGATTGACTACGACGCCATGGAGCGCAAAGCCCATGAGTCAAAACCCAAGCTCATCATCGCTGGCGCATCTGCTTACAGCCTGCACATTGACTTTGAACGGTTTGCCAAAGTGGCCAAGGACGTAGGTGCTATTTTCTTGGTAGACATGGCCCACTACGCAGGCTTGATCGCCGCAGGCCAATACCCCAACCCTGTTCCGCATGCTGACGTGGTGACTTCTACCACGCACAAGGGCTTGCGTGGCCCACGTGGCGGTATCATTTTGATGAAGGCAGAACACGAAAAAGCCATCAACAGCGCAATCTTTCCTGGATTACAAGGTGGCCCCTTGATGCACGTCATTGCCGCCAAGGCCGTGGCTTTTAAAGAGGCGTTGCAACCCGACTTTAAAATCTACCAAGCGCAAGTTGTTAAAAATGCCGTGGCCATGGCCAATGCACTGACAGCACGTGGTCTGCGCATTGTGAGCGGACGCACTGAAAGCCATGTGATGTTGGTTGACTTGCAAAGCAAGGGCTTGACTGGCAAAGCGGCAGAAGCAATTTTGGGAGCGGCTCACATTACGGTCAATAAAAACGCCATCCCCAATGACCCGCAAAAGCCCATGGTCACCAGCGGGATCAGGGTGGGCACGCCAGCCATTACCACACGTGGTTTTGGTGAAGTCGAATCCATTGAAACAGCCCATCTAATTGCTGACGCTTTGGACAACCCACACGATGAGGCGCATTTGGCCAGCGTTCGTGAGCGCGTCAACTTGCTCACGGCCAGGTTTCCCGTGTACAGCGCTTAACCACCGCAACCAGCACGTTTAGACGTTTACTGTATGAAGTGCCCGTTTTGCGCCCACCTCGACACCCAAGTGGTTGAAACACGTGTGGGCGAGGACGCGGCACTCATTCGCCGACGCAGGCGTTGCAATGCCTGCGAGAAACGCTTCACCACCTACGAGCGACCAGAGGTGAACTTCCCAGCAGTCATCAAAAAAGACGGCCGCCGCGTCGAGTTCACACACAACAAGCTACAAGGCTCTTTCACATTGGCTTTGCGCAAACGCCCCATCAGCGCGGACATCATCGCTGCAGCTATGGAGCGAATTGAAGAAAAGCTGCTGAGTTTGGGTGCACGTGAGATTGCCTCAGACAAAATCGGCGCGCTGGTCATGCAAGAGTTGAAAAAACTAGACAAAGTGGCCTATGTGCGGTTTGCCAGCGTGTACCGCAATTTCGAAGACGTGGATGACTTCACTGCATTCGTCGACGAAGTTAGAAGATAACGTTATTGTGTGTGTATCCACATTTTATTAACACAAAGTTAGTTATTAAGATCACAATTTGGGTATGTCACAGCCCAACACCTCAAATCCAAACAACCCAGCGTTGACGCACAAGCAATCACGCGCCACAGCGCTGGGCTTCACGCTGATTGAGTTGTTGGTCAGCCTGTCGATTGTTGCGGTTTTAACTGGTGTGGCCATTCCCACGTTTGCGCACATACGCACAGAGCAGCGGATCAATGCTGCGTCCAATGCCATGCACAACAGCATTGCGCTGGCCAAGTCCCAAGCACTGAGGCTGGGGCAAACCATACTCATAACGCCAGCGGGCTGCACCAACGACACCAAGGACTTCAGCGCACTCCTGGCGCCACCAGCGCGAACCACACGCAGCGACAACCATTGGCCTTGTGGCTGGCTTGTACTGGCCGACACCAATAAAAATGCCGCTGCCGATGTCAACGATGCATTGCTCCACTATGTCGCAGGCGTTCAGGGTGTGCGTATCAGCAACAACGTCAAAGCCGATACCTTGCGCATTCTGCCCAGCGGTGTGGTGTCGCCCATGCAAAGCATGCATTTTTGCCCCAGCAGCAGCAACACCACATGGGGCAACTTCGCCAGCAAGTTGGTGGTGGCCATCAGTGGTCGAACCCGCACAGAAAGCCTGCGTGATGGCGAACTCTGCGCCGACTCATAAGCAGGGCGGCTTGGCGCTGCTTGATGCGTTGCTGGCGCTGAGCATTGTCAGCATCAGCTTGCTGGGTGTGCAACAACTCATTGCCTTGAGGTTGCAACAAACCAGCCAGCAGCTCCATCGCTCACAAGCCATGCTGCTGCTAGACGACATGGCACAGCGCATTCGCATTCACACCTGGCGGTTTGGCAGCCCGTCTGCTCACCAGCAGTTTGCAACCCATCTCAACCTGGTCAGCAGCACAGGCTCTGCGCCAGCATCGGCTTGCAAAGCCAACGCGTGCAACGCCACTGCTTTTGCTGCATGGACCCTTGCCCATTGGTCTTACACCATCAGCCAAACATGGCCACAGGCTCAAATCAGCATCACGGCGCAAGGTCACCGCCTGCGTTTGTTATTGGCATGGCCGCAGCCCGGCGCCAACAATTACAGCTGGCAAGGCACATGCCCACCCCGTCACCAATGCGAAGTGTTGTGGCTGTAAGCAAACAGCTGCGCCGGCAACTAGGCACCAGCCTCATAGACTTGGTCGTGGGCATGGCTATAGGTCTGTTGGTTGTCAAGGTCGCTTACCAGCTACAGCTGTCTGCAGCTCAACAGCAACGCAGCATGAGCCAGGCGCTGCAGCGCGACTCGACACAACGCATGGGCTTTCGCCGCATAGCGCAGCTTGGCGTTCAAGCTGGGCAGTCGCTGGCCAGCACCTCTGGACAACTCGTCACCCTGCGGGCACCGAGACCAGCTGCGCAGTCCCATTCAGAACAGCTACACATTGCCACAGCCCCCAGCACAAAGCCTGTGGCTGCTGACTGCTTGGGACGCTTTGCGCAGATCAATGGCTTTATGCACAGCACCTTTTATGTGCGCAACAACAGCTTGCGTTGCAATGTAGCAGACCGCTCGGGCGGCCAGCCAATCGTTGATGGTTTTATAAGCCAGTCGAAGTGGTGGTTTGTGGCGCGCACAGGGGGCATTCAATTGGTACCCACAGAAACGGCCCGTGTTTTAGGCCACGCCGTATGCCTTGGCATGGACCCACAGCAAGCCTGCAACGCCGCCTCTCACCACCAAGCCGTGGCATGGTCACCCAGCGAATGGGCTTATTGATGCAACGGGTCCTATCACCATGTGGCATGGCAATGCGCCCACAGCCACTGTATGAGGCAGGGTTTGCAACCTTAGCCGTGCTGGTCACACTCAGCTTGGTGAGCGCATTGCTGTTTGGGCTTTGGCAACAACTGGACCTCAACCGCGATGCGCTGCTTAGCGAGCGCAGCTACTTGCACCGGCGACATGCGGCTCAAAGCCTGTACCAAGCGGCGGTAGAGCGTCTACAACGTGACGCCAACTTAGCGCTAACCAGCGACACCTTGGCAACGCTGCGCGGACAATTAGCGAACAACCGGCCACATATGACCCAGCAAGCGCCTTGCTTGCCAACGCTGGCAATGGGCTTGTGTCTTGCCAACACCCCAACGTCTGTGGCCGAGAACTGGCCGAACACATGGTGGGAGTCCCCAGAGCACCTCGCCATGATGGTGTCCGCTGCAGCACAACTCCCCACTGAGCAGAGCCACCAACTGCCTCAAGACCACCCGTTGAAGACCTCGCGTTATTGGCTGCTGCCTTTTGCGCAAGCCAACGACTCCCAACTGGCATGGCAGATCATCATGTACGTACCGGCTTCTACTGTGCAAGCCAGCGACACCATCTGGATGCACTGGTGGCGGCAAGGCCCACCATAAGCTGAGCCAACGACACTCACTCACTGGTATGCTATTCGCCATGTCTGATAAAGCATCCGCGTCTTCACCGTCATCCGCACGCTCAACTGCCGGCGCACCTGCCAGCGTCAATCAAGCTGCCCCAGCCCCGGACATGCCATCAAGCGTAGACAGCGATACGCACGCCATGCGTTTGGCCATGGCGTGGGCCCTCCAAGCCTTGTGGTTGTCCAATCCCAACCCCCGTGTTGGCTGCGTTCTCACCGCGGCAAACGGCTCAGTCATTGCCAGCGGCTTCACCCAAGCCGCTGGTGGGCCGCACGCTGAAGCAATGGCCTTGCGCCAAGCGACAGAGCGCGGCTTGAGCACCGTCGGTGCCACCGCCTTTGTGACCCTAGAGCCTTGTTCGCATGTTGGACGCACGCCGCCCTGTTGCGACGCGCTGATTGAGTCGGGTATCAAGCGTGTGGTTATTGGCGCACTAGACCCCAACCCTCAAGTTGCAGGTCAAGGCTTGGCACGTATGCGCAACGCCGGCATTGAGGTCAGCCATGGCTTGCTAGCCAACGAGTCACGCTGGCTGAACGTAGGGTTTTTCAGTCGCATGCTGCGTCAACGTCCGTGGGTTAGACTCAAAATGGCAGCCTCTAGCGACGGTGTTACTGCGCTGCCAAACGGCAACAGCCAATGGATTACCAGCGAACAGGCCAGAGCCGATGGCCTTGCATTTCGGGCGAGGTCTTGTGCCGTGTTGACTGGTGCGGGGACTGTATTGGCAGACAACCCTCGGCTGAACGTTCGTGGCTTTAGTCTGCAGCGACACCCCCATTTGGTAGTGGTCGATAGCCGCTTACAAACCCCCCCCGATGCGAAACTGATGAACCCCACCCAACCTGTCAGAGACGTATGGCTTTATCACAGCGGAATCGCCGGCCTAGAGGTGCAAGCAGGCTTGAGCGAAGCTGGTGCGCAATTGCGTGCCATGGGCAATGCCGCTGGCAAGGTTGACTTGGCAGCTCTGTTTGCAGACTTGGCACAACGCGAGGTCAACGAGGTGCACGTAGAAGCGGGTTCGGCGCTCAATGGCTCGCTGTTGCGCGAGGGCTTGGTAGACGAAGTCGTGTTGTACTTTGCGCCTACATTGTTGGGGCAAGGCTTGGGCCTGTCGAGCTTCGGGCCCCTCACAGAGCTGGTACAAGGTATTGATATGGACTTTGCAGCCCCCAGCCTAATAGGGCCAGATGTGCGCTTACAAGCCTTGGTGCGCGGCGCAGACTCTTTTTTAAACACACCACTTTACACACACACTTAGAGCACCTTTTATGTTCACAGGCATCATCACAGGCATTGGCCGTATCACCCACATTGAAGATTTAGGCAACACCACCGCTTACGGCAAGCGCTTGCACATCAGCACGCCCTCAGGCTACATAGACGACGTCGGCTTGGGTGACAGCATTGCCTTGAACGGCGCGTGTATGACCGTTACGAGTTTTGAGCCTTCTGCCAACCAGTTCACCGTAGACATCTCGGCAGAGTCTCTCAACAAGACCAGCGGCTTAGACAGGCTCAGCACTCTCAACCTAGAGAAGGCATTGCGTGCCCACGACCGCCTTGGCGGACACATTGTGTCTGGCCACGTAGACGGTATTGGCCAAGTCAGCCGTTTTGAGATGATTGGCGAAAGCTGGCTGCTGCAAATTCAAACACCACAGGAGTTGGCCAAGTTCCTCGCCTACAAAGGCTCCATTACAGTCAACGGCGTGAGCCTGACCGTCAACAGCGTGGTGGACAATGCGCACGGCTGCGCCATAGACATCAACATCATTCCCCACACCATTGACAACACAGCTTTGGGGCAGCTCACCACCAACTCTAGCGTCAACCTTGAAATTGACCTGATTGCGCGCTACGTAGAGCGCATGCTCAGCCGTGACGCAGCTGCCCAGCGCGCATAAACAACCTCACATCATGGGGTCTACAAGAATCACCACCATGGTGGCTGCCAGCCATCATCCAAAAACGGTTACAACTGGGGCAATCACCCTGGCGCCAAAAGGCCTGAGATAATGTTTGATCGATCAAATACGTCGCCTCTCATAAATCTCTACTCTTAGGTACCCCATGGCTGAACCCGTTGCTATCTCTCCTGTGCAAGACATCGTTGCTGAGTTAAAGGCTGGGCGCATGGTGGTGCTGGTAGACGAGGAGGACCGCGAAAACGAAGGTGACTTGGTCATGGCGACAGACCATGTCACGCCGGATGCCGTCAACTTTATGGCCAAGCACGCGCGCGGACTGATTTGCCTCACACTCACCAAAGAACGCTGCCAATACCTCAAACTGCCGCCCATGGCCAGCAGCAACGGCACGCAATTCGCAACCGCATTTACGGTCAGCATTGAGGCCGCCACTGGGGTAACCACTGGTATTTCTGCAGCCGACCGGGCGCGTACAGCCAGAGTGGCGGTATCTAAGGACAGCTTGCCAACCGACTTGGTGCAACCTGGGCATATTTTCCCTTTGCAGGCAGCCGAGGGTGGCGTGCTCATGCGTGCGGGCCACACTGAAGCTGGTTGCGATTTAGCCGGCATGGCTGGCTGCACGCCGTCTAGCGTGATTTGCGAAATCATGAATGACGACGGCACCATGGCCCGCCTGCCTGATTTGCAAATTTTCGCCGCTGAACATGGCTTGAAAATTGGCACAATTGCCGATCTGATCGAATACAGAAGCTCCCACGAATCGCTGATTGAACGACTGGGCTCTAGGCAGCTGCTGACCCCCCACGGTGCATTTACAGCACATGCATTTAAAGACTTGGCCTCAGGCAACATGCACTTGGCATTGGTTATTGGGGAATGGGACGAACAAGACGAGGTGCCTGTTCGAGTTCACGAGCCGCTGTCGGTTTTAGATGCGCTTGAACTCAATGGACGCATGCACAGTTGGCCGCTCAACACCAGCCTGGCCTACTTACAGCAACAAGGTAAGGGCGTGGCAGTGTTGCTCAACGCAGGCGAAACCAGCGCAGAGTTGTTGGCACAGTTTCAAGGCGTTGCGCAAGCCAGCTACGGCCCCGGCGCTGGACGTGTTGATTTGCGCACCTACGGTATCGGCGCGCAAATTTTGCGCGAGTGTGGCGTCAAAAATATGCGTCTGATGGGCTCCCCACGCCGCATACCCAGCTTGGTGGGCTACGGGCTGGATGTTCGTGGCTTCATTGAAAACAAATAAATCGGAATCAGCATCATGTTTGGCGCAAACAAAGGCACACCCCCTCCATTAGACGGTCGCAAACTACGTGTTGGCGTGGTACAAGCACGTTTCAACGAAGACGTTACCAACGCGCTGGCTGCAGCCTGCCTAGACCAGCTTAAAGCCTTGGGTGTGCAAGATAAAAACATCAAACATGTCACCGTTGCGGGCGCGTTGGAAGTACCACTCGCGCTACAAGCCATGGCCGTATCTGATGAGTTCGACGCCTTGATCGCCTTAGGCTGCATCATTCGCGGCGAGACTTACCATTTTGAATTGGTGGCCAACGAATCAAGCGCTGGCGTGACACGCGTGGCCTTGGACAATGAAATCCCCATTGCCAACGCCATTCTCACCACTGAAAACCTAGGGCAAGCCGTGGCACGCCAAACAGATAAAGGCCGTGACGCCGCCACAGTGGCCATTGAAATGGCCCAGCTGCTGGACGACCTGCGATAATCGCGGTTGACACTTTTAGCCAGCTGAATAACTGCGCCACTCGCTGGCCCAGCATCAACCGATAACCGCTCTTTTGGACCATCTATGACTGATCAAGCCCCTACCGACCGTGCCCCGGCCAAACCCAAGGCCATGCGCAAAGCTTCTGACAAGTCAGGACGAACAAGGGCGAGAGAGTTTGCAGTGCAAGCCCTGTACCAGCACTTGGTCGGTCAAAACCCAATTGCCCACATTGAAACGTTTACCCGCGACCTCACCGGCTTTCACAAAGCCGATGCTGTTCATTTTGACGCCTTGCTCACAGGCTGTACGCAAGACCAATCCGAACTGGAGACCCTGATCGCACCTTACCTAGACCGTGACATAGCGCATGTGTCGCCCATTGAGCGGGGTATTTTGCTGATTGCAGCTTTTGAATTCAAGCAGTGTTTGGATGTGCCGCTGCGCGTGGTCATCAATGAGTGCATAGAACTAGCCAAGTCATTTGGTGGCACGGATGGGCACAAATTCATCAACGGTGTCGTTCACCCGCTGGGCCAGCAGTTGCGCCCTGTTGAAGCCAAAGCCTCTTAAACATCACGTTAAGGGTTTGGTCATGCAGATTTCGCAACGCGCACAACGCATCAAGCCTTTCATGGTGATGGAAGTGGCCAAAGCTGCACAAGCCATGGCAGCCAAAACGGCGCATACAGACCAGCCCATGCTGTTTTTAAACATCGGTGAGCCCGATTTTTCTGCACCACTGGCTGTTCAAGAAGCCGCTGCCCGCGCCATGGCGAATGGCCACACCGGCTACACGCAAGCCTTGGGCATTGCACCGCTGCGACAAGCCATTAGTGGGTGGTATGCCTCACGATTTGGACTAGACATTGATCCTGCGCGCATAGCCATAACCGCTGGTGCATCTGCAGCTCTGCAATTGGCGTGTTTGGCGCTGGTGAACCCGGGCGATGAAGTACTCATGCCTGACCCAAGCTACCCGTGCAACCGCAACTTTGTTGCTGCCGCCGACGGTCAAGCGGTGCTGCTGCCCACCACGCCTGATCAACGCTTTCAGCTGAGCGCGGAACAAATAGATCAGGCTTGGGGTGACAAGACCCGCGGCGTGTTGCTGGCCTCTCCCAGCAACCCTACGGGCACCTCTATTGCACGCGACGAACTCAAGCGTGTGGCACAAACTGTGCGGGCCAAAGGCGGCTTCACCATCGTAGATGAGATTTACCTGGGTCTGAATTTTGATGAAGCCTTCAGCCACAGTGCGCTGGGGCTTGAAGACGGCTTAGGCAACGACATCATCAGCGTCAACAGTTTTTCTAAATATTTCAACATGACAGGTTGGCGTCTTGGCTGGCTGGTGCTGCCGCCTGCGCTGGTCCCTGTCGTAGAACGGCTGGCACAGCATTTGTTTATTTGCGCCAGCTCCATCAGCCAACACGCTGCTTTGGCCTGCTTTCAGGCCGACAGCTTGGCAGAGTTTGAACGTCGCCGCGCCGCCTTCAAGGCCAGGCGCGACTACTTTATTCCTCAGCTCAACCGCCTTGGCTTAACCGTACCGGTTATGCCTGACGGCGCGTTTTATGCCTATGCAAGCTGCGAGGCTGCCTGCCAACAATGGGGCATTGCCCCCGGTACACCTGAGCAGCCAGGTGCCAGTTGGACGTTTGCATTCGAGCTCATGAAAAGAGCTGGCATTGCCGCCACGCCAGGGCATGACTTTGGTGGAGCACAAAACCACAATTTCATACGCTTTTCGACAGCCAGCAGCATGGAACAACTGGTTACAGCGGTGGCGCGCCTAGACAACCTTTTATAAAGCTTGTGACCAACGCAGCCCATATTGCCAACGCGCACCACCAGTGGCAGGTTCGCGTCTACTGGGAAGACACCGACGCAGGCGGCATTGTGTTTTACGCCAACTACCTCAAGTTTTTTGAGCGGGCACGAACAGAATGGCTGCGTACATTAGGCTTACAACAAGCCCACATGAAACAAGCATTGGACGGCATGTTCGTGGTGAGTGAAACCTCAGTGCGTTACCATCGTCCCAGTCGTTTAGACGACGCGTTGCAGATTTATACCGAATTGGTGGTCTGCGGTAAGGCCACGCTGGTGCTCAAACAGTCTGCTTGGCTCGATGCTGGCTTGCTGAGCGAAGCGCGTATTCGGATTGGCTGGGTCAATAGTCACACGCTAAAGCCCACACGGCTAACGTCAGCTTTGCTGGATACATTGGTCAACGCGCCGAGAACATAACCGTTAAATACGCACAGTCATATGAACCAAGATTTAGATATTGTTCACCTACTTCTCAATGCCAGTTGGGTGGTGAAAGCCGTCGTTGTATTGTTGCTGGCTGTGTCTGTTGCCAGCTGGGCAGTCATATTTGGGAAAGCCGCCGCATTGGGTCGCATCCACACAAAAAATGCCGCGTTTGAGCGCGCATTTTGGTCAGGCACCAGCATGCACGACTTGTATACCGCTGCGATTCAAAAAACCACAGGCACTGGCCCTATGGAGCGTATTTTTGCTGCAGGTATGCGCGAGTTTTTAAAACTTCGCGAGCGCCGTATTGCGGAAACCAGTGTGCTGCTCGACGGCGCACAACGCGCCATGCGCGCCGCTTATCAGCGCGAGCTTGACGTCATGGAATCGCAGCTGTCCTTTTTAGGCTCTGTGGCCTCGGTCTCACCCTACATAGGCTTGTTTGGAACGGTGTGGGGCATCATGCACGCCTTTACAGGTTTGGCTGGCTTGGAGTCGGTCACCTTGGCCACAGTTGCCCCCGGTATTGCAGAGGCTTTGGTAGCCACAGCCATTGGCCTGTTCGCAGCGATTCCTGCGGTGGTGGCCTACAACCGTTTTTCGACAAAAGTTGACCGTGCTGCCAGCCATATGGATATATTTTCAGATGAGTTTTCCAACATACTGCAGCGCAACTTAAGCGCACAAACCCCCACTTAAGCGGCGCTCAAACTATGGCTGTTTTGCATAACAAGCGCCGCCCACGGCGCACCATGAATGAAATCAACATGGTGCCTTTCATCGATGTGATGTTGGTGCTGCTCATCATTTTTATGGTGACTGCGCCACTCATCACCCCCAGCGTGATTGACTTGCCCACAGTAGGCCAAGCGCCCCGCCAACCGGACCGCGTGATCCAAGTGCTGGTTGCTAAAGATGCCACATTGCAACTGCGCTCGGGCAAACAAACCGAAGAGGTCACGCTTAAAGATTTGGCCCAACGTGTACTAGACTTGTCCAACCAAGACCGTTCTACCCGCGACGCGACGGCTAACTCGTCGCCTAATCAAGTGGTCGCCATCGTGATCAGCGCCGACAAGTCCGTGAGATACGAGGCTGTTGTAGACGTCATGGACACCCTGCAACAAGCAGGGTTAAGCCGTGTTGCGCTGGCCGTTAACGCGCAGCGTTGACAGGCTTGTAAGCCCTTGCACACCAACATGGCCAACCCACAACGCTCTGCCAGTGGACTGAGGACAACACCGGACATCAGTTGGGGGCTGCCCATTGCGATGGCGCTGGTCGTGCATGCGCTGTTGGTCCTTGCGCTGTCCTGGGGTGTTGCCTGGCAGCAAACCCAACAGGCCGCAGCCTTTGATGTAGATCTGTGGTCTGACATCCCCATTGCAGCGGCCCCACCGCCAGAGCCGGCAGCTGAACCAAAGCCTGAACCAAAGCCTGA
>CALBWZ010000162.1 GCA_937893415.1 uncultured Comamonadaceae bacterium
GCGCCATTGACCAGTTCTTAATGGGTTCAGTGTATTGCCACGATAAGGTTGTAAGGTCTTAGCGTTACATGTTGCTACCTCGCCACAGGCGGAGGTTATTATAATGATAATGACTCCATTGCCATTACTGGCGGTGGGTACAAAGTAAAGGTGTACGTGCCCCAATCCCCAGCTATTACCTTTCGCAATGTGCATTTCGCCTATGGCGAAGACCAGTCTGCGCGCTGTATTTTGGATGGTATCGACATCGATATTCCCCAAGGCCAGGTGACGGCACTGATGGGTGCATCTGGTGGCGGTAAAACCACTGTGCTGCGCCTCATCAGCGGGCAACATCGGGCGCCCAGCGGTGAGGTGCACGTGTTGGGCCACGACATTGCCAAACTCAGTCACAAGCAGTTGTATACGGCGCGCCGCCAAATGGGCATGTTGTTTCAGTTTGGTGCCTTGTTCACAGATATGTCGGTCTTCGACAACGTGGCATTCCCGTTGCGCGAGCACACACAGTTGCCTGAAGTGATGGTGCGAGACATCGTTCTCATGAAGCTGAATGCCGTGGGTTTGAGGGGTGCCAGAGACTTGATGCCAGCTGAGATTTCTGGCGGCATGGCCAGGCGAGTTGCCCTTGCGCGCGCCATTGCCCTCGACCCCGCATTGATGATGTACGACGAGCCATTTGCTGGACTGGACCCTATCTCGTTGGGCACTGCCGCTAAATTAATCAGAGAGCTGAATGACGCACTTGGCATGACATCGATTGTGGTGTCTCACGATGTGCAAGAAACACTGGGTATTGCCCAACACGTGGTGATTTTGGCCGATGGCAAGGTGGCTGTGCAAGGCACACCTGATGAGATACGCAACTGTACCAACCCCTTGGTGCAGCAGTTCATAGGCGGTGATGCAGAAGGGCCTGTGCGATTCCATTACCCGGCCCCGGCCGTTAGTGATGATTTGCTAGGTCAGGCCAACGCGCACAAGAGGACTGCAACATGACCGCTTGGGTGTCCAGCGTCGGTTGTAAGACGCGTCAAGTCGTTGCCAATATGGGCTATGCCTTGCGGCTGTTTGTGGTG
This sequence comes from uncultured Comamonadaceae bacterium, assembly GCA_937893415.1. Classification (GTDB taxonomy): domain Bacteria; phylum Pseudomonadota; class Gammaproteobacteria; order Burkholderiales; family Burkholderiaceae_C; genus RS62. The sequence goes on from CALBWZ010000162.1 coordinate 1,077, forward strand.
TTGCTCACAGAGTCTTGGGGGGCGCTTAAGCGTCCTCGCCTGATTGCCGAGCAAGTGCTTTTTTTAGGCAACTACAGCTTGGTCATTATTGGCGTGTCGGGTTTGTTCGTGGGCTTTGTGTTGGGCTTGCAAGGGTATTACACCTTGCAGCGTTACGGGTCTTCAGAGGCGCTGGGTTTGTTGGTTGCGCTCAGTTTGGTGCGTGAGTTGGGCCCAGTTGTAACGGCGTTGCTATTTGCAGGGCGAGCGGGTACCGCGCTAACAGCTGAGATCGGCTTGATGAAGGCGGGCGAGCAACTCGCCGCCATGGAGATCATGGCCGTTGATCCTATTCGCCGAATTTTGGCACCACGCTTCTTGGGTGGCATGATTGCCATGCCCATATTGGCAGCAGTCTTCAGCGCTGTTGGCATATTGGGCGGCTGGTTGGTCGGGGTGGTGATGATTGGCATCGATTCAGGTTCATTTTGGAGCCAGATGCAAAGTGGTGTCGATGTGTGGCGTGACGTCGGCAACGGGGTGGTCAAAAGTATGGTGTTCGGCTGTGCTGTAACGTTTGTTGCATTGCTGCAAGGCTACAGCGCGTCGCCAACGCCTGAGGGCGTATCGCGTGCAACTACCCGCACTGTGGTTGTGGCCTCCTTGATGGTGCTGGGTCTAGACTTTTTGTTAACCGCGATGATGTTCAGTATTTAATGGGGAAAACCAATTGGCTGTACGGCTTGGTTAAAAGGTGAGATATGCAAAAGTCAAAAAATGATGTGTGGGTAGGTTTGTTTGTGCTGATTGGCGTGGCAGCATTGCTGTTTTTAGCGCTTAAGTCTGCCAACTTGTTGCAAATGAATTTTGCGCCAACTTACCAAATTACCGCTCGATTTGACAACATTGGTGGTTTAAAGCCCAGCGCAGCCGTTAAAAGCGCTGGTGTCGTCGTAGGCCGCGTGAGCAGTGTGTCATTTGACACCAAGCGCTTCCAAGCGGCTGTCGTGCTGGACATGAACACGCAGTACGCGTTTCCAATTGACAGCTCACTCAAAATTCTCACCAGCGGTTTGCTGGGTGAGCAATACATTGGTGTTCAAGCTGGTTTCGAAGAGGCCAATTGGGCTTCAGGCGCTGTGGTGACGCAAACGCAGTCGGCTGTGGTGTTAGAAAACTTGATCAGTCAATTTTTGTTCAACCAAACTGCCAGCGGCAGTGGCAAGGATTAAGAATGCGCGGTACACAAACTAAGCGCTTCGTGGCAGGTTGGATGTTGGTATTTGCTGCTGTTGTGAGTGGCTGTGCCACAGGTCCTCAGGCCAATGCCAGCGACCCACTTGAGCCATTCAACCGTGCCATATATAGCTTCAACGATACGGCAGACCGTGTGGTGCTCAAACCTGTGGCAGAAACCTACCAAGACATTACGCCGCAATTTGTGCGCACAACAATTGGTAATTTCTTTTCTAACCTGGGTGATTTGAGCTCTAGCATGAACGCAGCCCTGCAACTTAGGCCGGTCGAAGCCACCACCAATTTCATGCGTTTTGCGGTCAACTCGGTATTTGGTCTTGCTGGCCTGATAGATCTGGCGACGCCCATGGGTCTGACCAAAACCAGCCACGATCTGGGGCAAACGTTGGGTCGTTGGGGCGTGCCTATGGGGCCTTACATCATGCTGCCGTTTGCAGGGCCCTCGACGCTTCGCGATACGGCTTCAAGTTCCGTCGAGCTGTACGAAGGAATTGATATCGAGCCCACAGCAAAAAGTGAGCAAAATACAATCAAAGTGGTCAAGGTCCTCAACGGGCGTGC
>CALBWZ010000163.1 GCA_937893415.1 uncultured Comamonadaceae bacterium
ACACACGTACACACATACACACGTATAGATGCGCGCTCATACATGCGCGTGTGTTGCGCCCGTTTGGTGTCGTCTGCAGGGCTGCGCTGCCTACACGTGTGTGCTGTCAATTTGGACAAGGCCCTATGACCATGAACGCGCAGTGTCTGGTATGAGTACCGCAGTGTTGGCTATCTTTATCGCCCTAGCGGTGGATTATTGGTTGGGAGAGCCGCCTGTGCGCTGGCATCCAGTGGTTTGGATGGGCAACGCTTTGGAGCGATACGCAGGATGGGTGTTGCCCAGTCACGGTGTGTTGTCTGCCGGCGACCACGATTGGATGGCGTTCACGCGGGGCGGCTTAATGTGGGTTGCGTTGGCGTCAGTGGTTGTGGCGATCGGCTGGGGCGTGCAGTGGGTCGCTCTAGCAGCGCCTAGCTGGTTAGCGGGTCTTTTACTGGGCGTTGCACTCAAACCTTTGTTGGCTTGGCGCATGTTGCGCAGCGAGGTGCAAGCCGTCGAAAAGGCCCTGCAGGTTTCTTTGCCTGGTGGTCGCGAGCGTTTGAGCTGGCTGGTCAGTCGCGATGTAACGCAACTCACTGAAAGCGACGTACGTGAAAGCGCGATTGAGTCATTGGCTGAAAATTTAAATGACTCGGTGGTGGCGCCACTGTTGTGGTTTGTGTTGTTCGGTCTACCGGGTGCGGCACTGTACCGCTTTGCCAATACGGCAGATGCCATGTGGGGCTACAAAGGTGTGTACCAGGGACGCAACTGGGAATGGGCTGGTAAGTGGGCGGCGCGTATGGACGACGCGTTGAGTTGGCTGCCCGCGCGTTTGACAGCATTGGCTTTGGCGTTGGCCGCTGGCGGACTGAACCTGTGGCGACTGCGCCGTGAGGCAAGTCTTACGCAATCACCGAACAGCGGTTGGCCAATGGCTGCCATGGCGATGGCCATTGGCGTTTGCCTCCACAAGCCTGGCGTTTATATTCTCAACGAGGTTGGGCGCGAACCGCGAGCGGCTGATACGGTTGCAGCAATTCGATTGGCCACTCATGCACTGGTGTGGTTGGCTGGCGTGGTTGTTGCCGTGCAAGCCATGGTTGTTTTTGGTTGGCTGTCATGGCTTGTTGGGGTGTTTTTATGAGCGAGTGTCATGGCGGGCCTGACGCGCTGGGGGTCCCTGCGTACGATTTTTCGACCAATGGCAATGCCTGTGGCCCTTGTCAGCTTGCCTTAGCGGATGTGCAGCATTGCGATGCGCGCCATTACCCAGACCCCAGCTATGCAGCGTTGCGACAAGGACTGGCTGATTTCCATGCGGTTGAACCGTGGCGGATTGTATTGGCGGGCAGTGCGAGCGAGTTTATATCCCGCATCACGGGTTGGGTGTACCGCGGCGGCCGTGGTGATGCGCCAACGCAAGACAGCACCACTGTCAGTGTGCCAGTTCACGCCTATTCAGACTATGCCGCGATGGCACAGGCTTGGGAGCTGGCTGTCGTTCATCAGCCACATGGCGCTGCATTGTCTTGGGCTTGTGAGCCCTCTAGCCCGATCGGACAGGGCCAAGTTGAATGGAGCCAAGCCTATCTGGCAACCCAAGTGGCATTGACCCAGCGCTCGGTCAAACGCTCGGTGCATGTGCTGGACTGTGCCTATGCGCCTTTGCGCTTGAGCGGAACACCCACCGTGCTGGCGTCGCAGCGAAACAGCCTGTGGCAGTTGTGGTCACCCAACAAGGCTTTGGGTTTAACGGGCCTGCGTGGTGCCTACGCCATCGCCCCAACGGATGCCCACGATACAGCGATTGCCTTGAACAACTTGTGCCCTTCATGGCCATTGGGCGTGCACGCGGTGGCCATGCTTCAAGCTTGGGTCAAACCGGAGGTGCAACGCTGGTTGTCCCACACCCATGTGACGCTGCGTGGCTGGAAAGAGCGTCAGGTCAGTCTCCTTGAGGCATTGGGTTGGACGTGTTTGCCCAGCGACGCAAGCTTCTTTGCAGCACGGCCTTTCAATCACGCTGGTGATGATGCCGCCGACAACTGTGTCCCGGCGATACAGCACTTGAGACATGCTGGTGTCAAACTGCGCGATGCAAGCTCGTTTGGTTTGCCAGGGTATGTGCGTGTGAGCGTGTTACCACCGGCGGCACAAGATGCCTTAATTCAGGCATGGAATGTTTACAGGAGCCAGCAATGACGGCCAGATGTGTCATGGTGCTTGGCACCACCAGTG
>CALBWZ010000164.1 GCA_937893415.1 uncultured Comamonadaceae bacterium
CTAAGCTGTCAGTCATGTAGGGGTCGTTCGGTGTGAGCGCAAGTGCTTGTTGTATCAAGGCAATGGCTTCGGGCAGTCGCTCGCCTCTGTCAGCCAGCGAGTAGCCTAATGCGTTGTAGGCGTGACCGTAGTCCGGTTTGATTTCGATGACCAAGCGCAACAAGCGCTCCATGTCGTCATAGTTTCCCAGTTGCTCTGCCAGCATGGCTTGCTCGTAAATGAGGTCAGGGTCGTTGGGGAACTGTTCACCCATGCGTGCCAGCTGTTGATAGGCCTGTTCGTATTGTTCGAACTCACGCAACCACTGCACTTCAGTGGCCATTTTGATGCGCACTTCTTGGGGCGTATCTTGGGCCAATGTGTCAAGCAAGGCGAAGCCTGGTTTTTCAAACCCTTGTTTGCCGAGCAATACCGCGCGTTTGTACACCACAGTCGGCATGTCTTCTGGTGAGTTGGCTTGGTCAAGCCAGTTGCTGGCAGCTTGCCACTCTTGACTGGCTTGAGCCACATCAGCCAACAAGAACAAGGCTTGTGCGGTCACACGTTCGTTCTCAGCTGTGGCGCCCGAAGTTCCCATATTTAAAACGCCTAGGGCAATGTCTTGTGCGCGAACCAGCGCGCTTTGATCTAGCAGCAGTCGCCCCAGTAGCAGCAAGCCAGGCGCAAAGTTAGGGTCGTCCCGGGCGACTAGCTCTGCTTGGCCTAAGGCTTCAACGGTACGGTTGTTTTTAAACAAGGCGCGTGCATAACCAAACCGAATGCGAACGCTTGTCGGGTTGGCATTGAGGTGGGCCAACAGCAAGGGTTCGGCCGCGGCAATGCCTTGGTCTAGCAAGGCCAAGGCTAGACGTGCGCCTTCTGTGGTGCCAGAACTTGTTTGTTGTGCCTGTTGTGCGCTGTCTAATGCCTGCGCGTTCAGTTTGGCATTGAGTTGCACGAAACCAATTGCTGCATAAACGGCGGCTTTGGTGGCGCTGTCGTCTAAGAATGGCGCTAGCGCTGAACGGACAACGCGAACAGGGTCAACCGTGGTTTTGGCTGGCAGTCTGAGCAGCGTGGCCGGTGTAGCTCGAATCAGCTGCAAGCGGCTTTCCGCTGGCGACAGTTTTAAAATATTTTGTAAGCTGGCAACGATGCTTCGCTCACGGCCAAGTGCCAAAGCGACCCTCAGCATGGCGCGCTGAGCCTCTAAGGAGTTGGGTTGACCGCCTGTCCATAAGCTGGCCGCGTCCCAAGCCAAAGAGCCTGAACCAGTAGCCACCGCAATTTCAACTGCACGCTCAAACAAGGCGGGGTCGCCGTTGCTTTTGGCCGCTTCAATCATAAATGTGTAGCCACTTGTTGCGTCGCCTCCACGGGCTGCAATTTCAGCTACCAAAACTTGATACAACTGCAAGCGGTAGGCTTGTCGCTGACCACTGGTTGTAGCCGAGTTGGCCCATGCACTGACAGACAATAAAGCGCAAACAACAACCGCATGTGCAGCACAGCCAAGCACCCTGTGTGTGGCACCTAGTAAGCAGTTGCGGGAAGCTGAAGCACAGAGAGTCATAGTAAGGCTGCGAAGCTGGTTATTTAAGGGTTCACTTATTGGTGTCGTAGGTGGCTCAATCAGTGGCTGTTCAAGGACACTTTTTGGCGAGTGGTCAGCACTTGGCGATACCATCGCCGTTCCACTGTCTCTACAACACAACGATAATACGCCATGCCCGAGCTACCAGAAGTTGAAGTAACCAAGCAAAGCCTAAGCCCTATGTTGCTGGGCACTGCTATTTCAGGGGTCAATGTGGGCAAGCCATTGCGTTGGCCGTTGGGTGTAGACCCGAAAACGCTGGTGGGGCAAACCATTGTGGGTGTTCGCCGACGCGGCAAATACCTGTTGTTTGATTTAGATGCGGGCTTGCTGCTGCTGCATTTGGGTATGTCTGGCAGCGTGAGCGTCAGCCAGCAATGGCCTGGCCCACTTGGGACGCACGACCACTTTGAGCTTCAAACCACTACCTGTTGGATGCGCCTGAACGACCCCAGGCGTTTTGGTGCTGCGGTGTTTGCACCCAGCGAAAGCAGCCCACAAGCGCACAAATTACTGGGTCATTTAGGCGTTGAGCCTCTAGAGGCAGGCTTTACGCCAGACTATTTTGCAGCTGGCTTGGCCAAGCGCTCCGGGGCTATCAAGCAAGTGTTGCTCAGCGGGGATCTGGTGGTGGGTGTCGGCAATATTTATGCATCCGAGGCTTTGTTTATGGCCGGTATTCGTCCAACGCGTGGAGCCAAGCGCATAGGCCGAGCCCGTATCAACAAGTTGCACCAAGCCATTCAAACTGTTTTGGTGCGTGCCATTGCGCTGGGCGGTAGCAGTTTGCGTGACTTTAAACACACCAATGGTGAGCACGGTTTGTTTCAAGCCAACTCGCAGGTTTATGGACGAGAGGGGCAGGCCTGCACCCAATGCCGTGCCTCTATCAAACGCATCGTTCAAGGTCAACGGGCAACCTACTTTTGTGCGACATGTCAGCGATGAGTCATACGCCGCCAGATGGCTTGACAAGCAACTTAACAACGTGGCGGCAGGTCGCTGAATTTGGGCCCGCATTGGTGGCTTGGCAAGCTGTGCACGGACGGCATCATTTGCCTTGGCAGCGAACCCGTGAGCCTTACCACGTGTGGTTGTCTGAAATCATGTTGCAGCAAACACAAGTGACCACAGTGTTGGATTATTTCGAGCGTTTTTTACAAGCCCTGCCCAATGTTCAGGCATTGGCTGCTGCACCCCAAGCGCAAGTCATGACCTTGTGGGCGGGCCTAGGGTATTACAGCAGGGCGCGCAACTTACACGCCTGCGCACAGGATGTGGTGAGGCGGTTTGAGGGGCAATTTCCGTCTACAGCGCAGCAGCTCGAAACATTGCCAGGCATTGGGCCATCAACCGCTGCGGCGATTGCCTCGTTTTGTTTTGGCGAGCCCATTTCTATTTATGACGGCAACGTTAAACGTGTGTTGTCACGTGTGTTGGCATTTGATGGCGACCTGTCTGGCAGCGCAGCTAACAAACAGCTGCTCGCCGAAGCGCAAGTGCTGGTGACTGGCTTGAGCCTGCATGCCGAGCGCAGTGGTTCGCCCCTACACGAGGCGATGCCGCGCTATACCCAAGGCCTGATGGATTTAGGCGCCACGGTGTGTCATCTCAAAGCGCCAGTGTGCGAGCGTTGCCCGGTGGTTCACAACTGCAATGCGCACGCGGTCGATGCTGCGACCGACTACCCAGTTAAAACCAAGCGACTCAAGCGCACCTCTGAACGCTGGTATTTGTTGTGCCTAGACAGGGGTGATGCGGTGTGGCTTCAACAACGAGGGAACGCAGGCATTTGGGGTGGTTTGCAAGCGCCATTGGTGTTTGTTTCTATAGACGATATGGCGCTGTGGCTAAGCGCTAACCATGTGGCCGCTGCCCACCAAACATTGTCAGTTGACGACTTGAGTGCACTGGCGCAACCAACAATCAAGCACCAACTCACGCACAAAGAGTTGTTTTTAACGCCAGTGGTGCTCCGCGTCAACAGCCCGCAAGATAACCAGGATCAAGCTAAGTCTGGCCATGACAAACCATTCGAAGGTGCTTGGGTGTTGAAAAGTCAATTGGCTTCAGCGGCGTTGCCAGCACCTATTAAAAAATGGTGTGCAACCCAGTTTCTTTAGTTACGCAAAGCCCCACACTGCCTAGTCATTCCAAGCTGTTGAACCCACTTATTTGTGGGCGGCTAGCAGTTTGTCCAGCTCCCGATGGCGAACTTGAGTGGGCCATTTGGACGCAAATGCGCTGCTGAGCGTTTGCGCCAAATAGACTGAGCGGTGTTGTCCGCCAGTGCAACCAATGGCCACAGTGACATAGGCGCGGTGACTGGATTGCAGGATGGGCAACCAATGCGTTACAAACTGGGTAATGTGTGCAGCCATGTCTTGAACAGTTTGTTGGCCGCTTAAAAAATCGATGACACCTTGGTCGAGGCCTGTGAGCTGTTTGAGCGCAGGCTCGTAATGTGGGTTTGGCAGCATACGCACATCAAACACAAAATCGGCGTCCATCGGCAGACCGCGTTTAAATGCAAACGACTCGAACATGAGTTGCAAACCACTGTCTTGCGCGCTGTGAGCAATCAATGTTTTGATGTGGCTGCGTAAATTAGCGGCACTGGTTTGGCTGGTATCTACCACGTGGGCTTGGTCACGTAAGTCACTGAGCAACTCACGCTCAAGTTCAATCGCGTCTACCAACAACCGGCGCTGGTTGCTTGGCTTTGCGCCACTGCCATCGAGTGTGGGCATTTGCAATGCAACAGCCGACAAGGGGTGCATGCGCCTTGTTTCAGAAAATCGGCGTACCAAGGCGTCTGTCGTTGCTTCTAAAAAAATAGGTGTCAGGCGAACGCCGCTGGCTTGCAAAGCCTTTAATTGTTTGGGCAGTGAGGGCAAGCCTGACGCGCTGCGCGCGTCAATGGCCACCGCCACCTTGCGCATGTGTTGCTTGCGCTCTAAGTTGACAAAATCACCCAGCAATTCTGGGGGTAGGTTGTCAACGCAAAAAAACCCACTGTCTTCTAGTGCCGTCAGCGCTACTGATTTTCCAGAACCAGACACGCCCGTGATTAAGACCAGCTCTAGAGGATGGTCAGAGCTTGTGTGGTTTGACGTAGATGACGATGGACTTGGGGTAGTCATTGGGGTTTGGCTGCTGTTTGTAACATTTCTCGGGCGTGAGCCAGTGAGGTCTGTGAATGTACGTCGCCACCCAGCATACGGGCGATTTCGCTGACACGTGAATCGCCGCTGGCAATACTGAGCTGCGAGATGGTGTTATCACTGGTGCGTGCCTTGCTCACCACCAGTTGCTCGTGGGCGCTGGCGGCCACTTGTGCCAAATGCGTCACAGTCAGCACTTGTCGGTCAGCCCCTAAGCGTTGCATAAGTGCGCCAACAGTTTGGGCGACTTGTCCACCAATGCCTGCGTCAACTTCGTCAAATATAAGTGTTGGGGCTTTGCCCAAGCGGCTTGTGCAAACAGCAATAGCCAAGGCAATACGTGACAATTCGCCGCCAGACGCAACTTTGCCCAATGGCCTAGTGGGAACACCTGGATGGCCAGCTACCAAAAATTCTATGTGGTCTAAGCCGTGGCTTTGCGCCTGCGCAAGCGGTGTGATGCTGGTTTCAAATACGCCACCTTGCATCCCCAGGGTCTGCATGGCCTGGGTGATTTCTTGCGACAAAGGCTTGGCGGCTTGTTGGCGTTTGGTGCTCAAAGTTGTGCAGGCCTTGGTGAGCGCTTTCAAGTCTTTGTTCACCGATTCTTGCATGGCTTCTAAGTCACTGGCTTGGGTCAGTTGAGCCAGTTCATCTTTCCACCCTTGCACCACATCAGGCAAGTCTTCAGGCAGGCACCTGAGTCGTCTGGCATGTGACAGCCACAGCGCCACTCGCTCATCGAGCTGGGCCAATCGGGTGGGATCAAGATCTGCCCTGCGTAAATAGGTGTGCAAGCTGTGCGTGGCATCTTCTAACAAGGCTTGTGCTTGCTTGAGCACATCAACAATCGGGGCGAACTGTGGCTCTATATGGACCTGTTTGTGCAGCACGTTGACGGCACTGCTCAGCAGGCCCAATGCATTGGCAGTGTCGTCGTCCAGGGTGTTGCTGGCGACTTGGGCCGCGTCTAGCAAGGCTTGCGCATGCGACAAACGGTTGTGGTCTTCGTTGAGCGCGGGCCACTCATGAGCGGCTGGTGAGAGCTTGACCAACTCGTTAATTTGCCATTCCAAGCGATCGGCGTCTTGTGCCATGCTGGCGTGACGGTTGCGTGCCGCTTCAAGTGTTTGTGAGCTGTTTTGCCACGTTTGCCAAGCTGCATTAACTTCGTGGGTATTGGTGCCCGCGTAAGCGTCAATGAGTTGGCGTTGCGAGGCCGTGCTGCTCAGTGTTTGCCACGCGTGTTGGCCGTGAATGTCTACCAAGGCGTCGCCTACTGCACGCAATTGCGTCATGGTGGCGGGGCTGGCATTTATCCATGCCCGGCTGCGTCCTTGGGCATCTATTTGCCGGCGCAGCAGCAAGGGCTCGCTCTCTTGGCCGTCCGCGCTGGGGTGGGTGTCAAAGCCGTTCTCTGTTAGCCAGCTATCCACCTCTTGGTTGCTGTCGAGTTCAAGCGCAATATCGCAGCGCGGTGCGCCGTGGCGAATGATGCTGGCATCTGTACGCTGGCCCAGCGCAATTTGTACCGCGCCAACCAATATCGACTTGCCTGCGCCAGTTTCTCCCGTGAGGGCTGTGAAGCCATCAGACAGCTCAATGTCTAGGGATTGAACAATGACAAAATCTTTGAGTGCAATGCGGCGCAAACTCATGGCTGTGAAATGCCCCAATCAGGTTGTGAAAACTGTTTAAATGTACAGTAAATGTGTGACATTGGCAGGGTGGTATTCAGTTTGGCCCTGTGTTGGCTTAAGCCACACCCTCGTTCCAATGCAGTTTTTTGCGCAAGGTGTCGAAATAGCTCCAGCCTTTGGGGTGTAGCAGGCGCAAGTGGTGCTGTGACGGCGTTACTTTGATGCGGTCGCCCACTACCAAGCTGGTGAGCGACTGCATGTCAAAGTTTGCATTGGCATCCCGGGCATTCGCTATTTCAACTACGATTTCCGCATCTCGCGGCAACACAATAGGTCGGTTGGACAGGGTGTGCGGCGCAATAGGCGCTATAACCAAGCCCGCCAAACTGGGGTGCAATATGGGCCCGCCTACAGACATGGAATAAGCTGTTGAGCCTGTAGGCGTAGCGATGATCAGGCCGTCTGCCCTCTGGTTGGCTACAAAGTGGCCGTCAACTTCTATGCGCAGCTCAATCATGCCGCTGGTGCCGCTTCGGTTGACCACCACGTCATTTAAGGCGGTCGCCTCAAACACGCAGTGGTTGTCTCGCCACACTTGTGCCTGCATCATGGCGCGGCTTTCTTCGTCGTACGCGCCATGCAACATAGGCAGCAGGACATCTTTGTAGGCCTCTAGCGCAATGTCTGTAATAAAGCCTAAACGTCCTTGGTTAACGCCAATCATGGGCACGTTGTGACGCGCCAAACGCCTGCCCAAGCCAAGTAACGTGCCGTCGCCGCCCACCACCACAGCCAAGTCACAGTGCTGACCAATGGCATCTACATCAATGCTTGGGTACTGGTGCATGTCGGTATTGAGCCCCGTTTCACGCTCAATAGACACATCCATACCGGTTTCATCTAAAAATTGCGCCAAACCGCGCAAGGCCTCGTGAGAGCCCGCGGCTTGGTACTTGCCTACCAAGGCGA
>CALBWZ010000165.1 GCA_937893415.1 uncultured Comamonadaceae bacterium
GTTCGCAGCGAGACCGACTACGTGTTGCACCATGCACAAAAAGTATTGGCTATTTTTGCTGCAATGCGCGACTTGGCTGCACAGCTAACGGCAGCTGGCCACCGCGTGCATTACCTCAACATTGACCACCCCGACAATGTACAAGACATACCGCGGAATTTAGAGCACATTGCCAAGCTGTACGGCGCAACCCACGTGCAGTGCCAAGCCCCAGATGAGTGGCGCTTAGATGCGTTGTTGCAAGCGTGGCGTGATCAGACAAGTTTGCATGTCAGCAGCGTGAGCAGCGAACATTTTTTGACTGAACGCTTTGATGTGCAGCAGCAGTTCGCTGGCAAGTCGTCGTGGTTGATGGAGTCGTTTTACCGGGTCATGCGTATCAAACACAACGTGTTGTTGGACGGACCAAAGAAGCCACTTGGTGGCCAATGGAACTTTGATGCCAGCAACCGAAAAGCATGGCACGGGCCCACTGGCAGACACCAAGATCCGGCCGAGCCAGCCGATGCCCGCCCATCGCATGACCATGCAGCATTGTGGCTGACCATTCAAAACGCAGGCGTCAAAACATTTGGTAGCCCACAGGCCGAGGCCTTTCGTTGGCCTCTCAACCGCGCACAAGCGCTGCTGCAACTGGCGTACTTTGCTGACAATGTATTGCCCAATTTCGGTAACTACCAAGATGCCATGCACACCGATGCGTGGCGCCTGTTCCATGCTTTTTTGTCGTTTGCGCTTAACGTAAAAATGCTGTCACCTATAGAGGTTATTCGCCGTGCCGAGCAAGCGCTGGAAAAAGGCGATGCACCCCTCGAGGCCGTTGAGGGGTTTGTTAGACAAATCTTGGGTTGGCGCGAGTATGTGCGGGGTGTCTACTGGGCCAACATGCCAGGCTATGACGACAGCAATGTTCTAGGCCATAGCGCAGACCTGCCACAGTGGTTTTGGACGGGCAAAACACGAATGAATTGCATGGCGCATGCGATTGGACAGTCCCTAGAACATGCCTACGCCCACCACATACAGCGGTTGATGGTCATCGGCAATTTTGCCTTGCTCGCTGGCGTTGCGCCGCAACAGGTTCACCAGTGGTACCTAGGTGTTTATATTGACGCATTTGAGTGGGTTGAGTTGCCCAATACGTTGGGCATGAGTCAATACGCGGACGGTGGCTTACTGGCCACCAAACCCTATGTATCGAGTGCGGCCTACATCGACCGCATGGGCAACTACTGCAAATCTTGTCATTACAACAAGGCCGATAAACTAGGTGAAAAAGCTTGTCCCTTTAATGCCTTGTATTGGGACTTTTTTGCACGCCACGAAGAGCGTTTAAAAGGCAACTTTCGCCTTGGCATGGTGTATAAAAATTTAAACCGCATGACGGACGATGCACGTGCCGCCATCTCAGAGAAAGCGGCAACTGTGCGCAGCAATCTAGACGACTTATAGCACCAGCAGCTGCGGACCCAACATGGCTTACCGAATGATGAGTGCAGGTATATCAACAGCCCGCAGAATGTCCACTGTTTTTGAGCCGAACAACAACTGATGGAGTGGCGAGTGTGTGCCCACGCCCATGATGAGTAGGTCGGCGTTGTGCTCGTTGACTTGCTGCGCTATCACTTGCGCAGCTTGCCCAGGCACATAAGTGCTGGTGACTTCAAAGCCTGCATCTGTCAATAGGGCCTGCGCCCAATCAAGTTGCTTGTGGCTGTCGTTGGTAGGCTTGCTAACTGGCTTACCGGACATAGTGATGTGGATGGGCAAACCTTTCAGTAGCCCACTGCTGGCTACGGCACGCACAGCGTCACGCGTGGCATTGCGCCCGTCAAAGGCCAACAATACTTTGGTTGGAGGTACAAAAGCAGCTGGGGTTAGCATGACTGGGCACGGCAGCGTGCGAATAATGTCGGCTACGCTGCGGCTGATGTCTCTGTTGGGCGTCGTGCTCGCGGTGCGCTCACCGCGCCTACCCATAATGACCAAGCTGGCGTTTGGTGCCAAGTCTGCCAGGGTGCCTGCAACCGTGCCGTGGCGCTGGCGAATGTCAATGCCAGTCAGACCTGCATCTATTGCGTTTTGTCGCAATCGTGACAGAAACAGTCGCCCTTGTTCACGTGCCATTTTGCTGCGTGAGGCGTCTTCGTTTGACAGGTTGGCCATCAGTATGTCTTGCGCATCGACACCCAAGGTGCCACTGCGGTCGTCGCTGTGAGCGGTCTCTAAGTGGCGGTCTAAAACATGTAACAGTTCAACAGGTGTGCGCAGTTGTTGCGCAGCCCACATAGCAGCCAGGGCCACACTATCGGTGTGGTCTGATTGGTCTACACATGCAAGAATTTTTTTGTCGGTAATGATCATGCTGGTCTCGCTGTGGTTAGTGCGCTGAAGTTTCAACGGCGTCAGGTTTGTCGTGCACGCCAAACCTGTCAATCAGTGTGGCGCTTGCCTCGTTTAGACCAATCACCTCAACGTCAGTGCCTTCACGGCGGAATTTGATGACGGCCTTGTCAAGGGCGCTTACCGCCGTGATATCCCAAAAATGGGCACGACTCACGTCAATGCGCACAGCCTCAATCACCTCTTTGTAATCAAACGCATCAACAAAGCGCTCGCTGGATGCAAAAAATACTTGGCCAGTTACGCTGTAGTGGCGGATGCGACCGTTGTCTTTGGCTATCGACGATACACGCAGCACTTGACCCACTTTGTGAGCGAAGAAAAAGCCAGACAACAGCACGCCTACCAGCACACCTTTGGCCAAGTCGTGTGTGGCCACCACAACAACCACAGTGGCAATCATGACCACGCTAGAACTTTTTGGGTTGGTGCGCAAATTGCGAACGGATGACCAACTGAAGGTGCCGATAGAGACCATGATCATCACAGCCACCAAGGCGGCCATTGGAATAAGCGCCACGTAGTCGCCTAAAAAAACCACCATGATGAGTAAAAACACACCTGCTGCGAGTGTGGACAAGCGCCCGCGACCGCCCGACTTTATATTGATAACAGATTGGCCAATCATGGCGCAGCCAGCCATGCCGCCCATGAACCCTGAGAACACATTGGACAAGCCTTGGCCAACGCATTCGCGGTTCTTGTCGCTTGGCGTGTCGGTTAAATCGTCCACGATTGACGCGGTCATCATGGACTCCAGCAAACCCACCACAGCCATGGTGGCGCTAACGGGAAGAATGATGGCCAAGGTTTCCCACGTCAGGGGCATATCTGGAAATAAGAAAATGGGCAAGCTGTCTGGCAACTCTCCCATGTCACCAACGGATCGGATATCCAGCCCATAGTACACAGATACGGCGGTCAGCACCACAATGGTGACCAACGGTGAGGGCA
>CALBWZ010000166.1 GCA_937893415.1 uncultured Comamonadaceae bacterium
GGCCGGCACCGACGTGCAATTCATCAATACTAAGGACAACACACTCGCAACCAAACATGGCCCGGTCCCTTACAGGCAGCTTGTGTTGGCCATTGGCGCAGACCCCATCCGTTTAAGCATGCCAGGTGAGACGCATGTACTGTCGGTGAACAATTGGCAGGATTACGCCGCATTCAGGTTGGCCTTAGACGCGGCGCCCAATCCACAGCGTGCACGGGTGCTGATCATGGGTGCTGGCCTCATTGGCAGCGAGTTTGCCAACGACTTGAGCACGGGTGGCCATGAAGTGCATGTGGTAGATCCTGGCGATCGTCCTCTGGGTGTATTGCTCGCGCCTGAACAAAGTGCGGGCTTGCAGCAAGCATTGGTTGACCTAGGCGTGCAGTTTTATTTTGGCACTGTGGCCCAGCGGGTTGACACCGCGCCTAGCGGCGACAAGTTGGTGACGCTCAGCAACGGCGCTGTCGTTACAGCCGATGTGGTGTTGTCTGCGGTTGGTTTGCGTGCGCGCACCAGATTGGCCCAAGACAGTGGCCTAGAAGTAGGGCACGGTATTCACGTCAACGAGTTGGGTCAAACCACTGCACCCAATGTATTTGCGCTGGGCGACTGCGCTGCCTATACCAGCGCGGCGAAACCCGAGCTGTTTGGCGGCGCACCCAGAGGGTTGCCCTACGTGTTGCCCATCATGACGGCGGCCAAGGCCATGGCCAAAACCTTGGCTGGCCAGCCCACGCCTATTGTGTTCGCAGCCATGGCCGTGCGAGTCAAAACGCCAGCTTTCCCGCTCAGCGTGCAAGGCTAACGCATGCGGTTGGTGAGACAGTCGCGCTGCTGCTGACCTTGCCTAAACAGCAACCGGCGCGCCTGCAGTTCGCTCAGCGCGCAGCACCAACCAGAGCGCTGCGCCTCCCATTGAAGCAAACCCAATGGCCACCGGCATCAGCGTGCCGTTGTACAGCTGACCAATCAAGGTGCCAACGCTAAGCGACACCAAGTTGGCAATGGCTGCAATGATGGCTGCGGCTGTGCCTGCAATGTGCCCCATGGGCTCCATGGCCAAGGCATTGAGGTTGCCGAACAGCAAGCCAATGCAAAACAGCGACACCAAACCAAAGCTTAAAAAGACTGTAAAAGGCACTACCGTGAACGCGCTTAAAGCGGCCACTAGCACGCCCGTAAGAATGACTGCAACAAGGCCGCGTATCACCAAGTAACGCATACCCAAACGCTCAACCAAGCGCGAGTTCAGCAGCGATGACACGCCAAAACCCAATGCCTGCAAGCCAAAATAAACCACAAACACGCTGCCGATTTGGTATTGCACTTGGAATATTTGCTGTGTGGAGACGAGGTAACCAATGAAACTGCCAAACACCAAACCCATGGCAATGGCGTAACTGCGTGTTTGCTGGTGTCCTAAGACTTCTTTGGCAGCATGCCAAATGGTGGTGATGCGCCAAGGTACGCGCTTGGCAAGGGGTAGGGTCTCCTCAAGTGAAATCAAGACCCAGACACCAACGGCGATGCCATACAGCACAAAGAAGCCAAAAATAATGCGCCAATGTGCCACCAGCATCAGGCCTTGGCCAAGCGCGGGTGCCAACACAGGGGCCATGATGAAAATCATCATGACCAGCGACATAACCTTGGCCATTTCGCGGCCATGGAATTTATCGCGCACTATCGATATGCACGACACCACGGGGCCCGCTGCGCCCAAACCTTGAACAACTCTGCCCAGCAGCATGGTGCCCATGTTGTTGGCAAACAGGCACACCACAGCGCCCAGCAAGTACACAAGCAAGCACCACAAGAGCAAGGGTTTTCGTCCCATCGCATCAGACACAGGACCGGCAATTAACTGGCCAACGGCCATGCCGCCGAACACGGCCGATAAGATAAGCTGTGGCTGGTTGGCGTTGGCACTGCCTAGGTCCACGCCAATTCGTCCTAGCGCGGGTAGCATGGCATCTATCGATACCGCGGCCACAGACATGAGTGTTGCCATCATCACGACAAATGCAACTGGTACTGGCCTGGCGCTGGTTTGTTCCATGGATAAATGCCTGTCCCTGTTTGTGCCCTGTCGAGCCATCAATTGAATAACAAAGTATTATCACATGTTGACCCAGCCTGATTCCTTCAAAATTCCACGTTCTGTGTTGGTGGTGATCTATGTGCCGCCAGTCGCCACAGCTTTGCAAGGTGACAACGCAATGAGCTGGGCCGATGCACCAGTGTTGTTGCTAGAGCGTTCGGGACATGTCGGTTTTTGGCAAAGTGTGACTGGTTCTTTAGACACGCTGGTTGAGCCGTTCGAGCAAGCCGCGGTGCGCGAGGTGCTGGAAGAAACAGGGATTGATGCCGCAGCCAATGGCGCGGAACTGCGCGATTGGGGTTTGGAAAACGTGTACGAAATTTATCCGCAATGGCGCTGGCGCTATGCGCCGCAGGTGTCGCACAACACCGAGCGCGTCTTTGGACTGCGCCTGACGTGCAAGCTGCCCGTTTGCATCAGTTCTGAGCACACGGCGTATGAGTGGCTGCCTATGTCGCAGGCCATAGAGCGTTGTTTTTCGCCGTCTAACGCCGAGGCTATTTCTTGGTTGCCACGCTTGGGTTAACGCTATATTTCAGCCATGGCAACTGTCAAACTAGCCACTTACAACATTCACAAGGGCGTTCAAGGTCTAGGCCTGTTACGTCGCTTGGAAATCCATAACCAGCGGTTAAACCTGCATGCATTAGACGCTGATGTGGTGTGCTTGCAAGAGGTTAGAGGCTTCAATCACAGGCTGGCTAGACGTTTTAAGCACTGGCCTAAGACCGACCAAGGCCAAACTTTGGCGGGCGACACCTACCACTGCGTCTACAGAAGCAACGCTGTGACCCCCTTTGGCGAGCACGGCAATGCGGTGTTATCGAAATGGCCTCTGAGGTTGGTAGGGCACTACGACGTGTCAGACCATAGGCTAGAGCAACGCGGCTTGCTGCATGTGTGCATTGACATGCCCAATGGTCCGGTTCATCTCATTAATGTGCATTTGGGTTTGATTGCTGCAAGTCGGCGGCGCCAAGTGCAGCACTTGTTGCGCGTTGTCACAGACCACGTACCCACAAATGCGCCGTTGGTGGTTGCTGGCGATTTTAACGATTGGGCGCAGCAATTACACGCGCCGTTGTTGCACGCGCAGCTGCACCCCCCCCCTGGTCGAACAGCCAAAACATTTCCAGCGCGCCTTCCCACATTGGGTATGGATAGGGTGTATGCCCGCGGTGTGCAGTTGCTGCACGCGTCGGTGCCCAGTGGCCAGTCTTGGACTCGGTTGTCAGACCATTTGCCGCTGGTTGTGGAGATGCAACTGTGATCCCAACCGACAGCCATGAGAACCACAAGGACCCAGGCGGTCACCGCTTGCGGTTGTTGGCCGGCGGACACGATTTGTTTCCAGCCATGATTGTGGCTATCAACGCGGCGCATATCAGCGTTCGCCTTGAGACTTATATTTTTGACTTTGAAGGCGCTGCATTAGAAGTTGCACATGCGTTAGAAGACGCTGCACTGCGAGGCTTGCAGGTATGTGTGGTGTTGGACGGCGTTGGCACGCCCCATGTACCTGCTTGGTGGCAGCAGCGGTGGCAACAAGCCGGTGTGCAGTGGCAGCATCACGTCCCATTGGGGCGTTGGGGGCTGTTGGTTCCCAGCCGTTGGCGTCGTTTGCACCGCAAGCTGTGCGTGGTGGATGAGCGTATTGCGTTTTGTGGCGGTATCAATGTGATGGACGATTACTTGGACGTCACCCTAGGTCCTTTGTTGCAAGCTCGATTGGACTTTGCTGTTCAAGTTCAGGGGCCTTTGGTGTCGCACATACTGTCTGTCATGCAAGTGGAGTGGCGCCGCTTGCCGGTGCAGGGACTGTGGCATGGCCCACCCATGAAAGCAGCCTTGGCTGTTCAAGCACGCGTTGGGGTGGCTGTGCGTGGTGCCGCACAGTTCATTAAACAGGCTGGCAAGCGCAAGCCAACCGACAAGCCCTATGCCTTCGAGGCCGGTACAGCCGAGGTCCGTGTGGCGCAAGCGCGCTTGGTATTGCGCGACAACATTCGCCACCGCGCTGACATTGAATGGGCTTACATTGATGCCATGACATGCGCCAACAGCAGCGTACTCATTGCCATGGCGTACTTTCTACCTGGCGCGCGATTGCGCCGGGTGATGCGCGCTGCAGTTGCCAGAGGCGTCAGCGTGACGGTGATTGTGCAGGGGCGCTACGAAAATTTCATGCAGTTTCGCGCGGCTAGGCCAATTTACAGACGTTTGATAGCCGCGGGTGTGCATGTGGCGCATTACGGGCCAAGTGCTTTGCATGCCAAAGTGGCTGTTGTCGATGGCCAGTGGGCCACTGTAGGTTCTAGCAACTTAGATCCCTTGAGTTTGTTGTTGGCCAAAGAGGCCAATATCGTGATCAACGATGCGGTCTTTGCTGGCGACTTGCAGCAGCGGTTGAGCGCTATCGTGGCGCACACTATGCCTGTCGATCTGAGCATGAACGCTGTGACAGGTTGGCCTAGGCTGTGGGAGCGTTTGCTCGATAACTTCGCTTTCGCGTTGATGCGCGCTGCGTTGTGGTTGACAGGTCATACCTATTAAGGACTGTTTCGTCAGGTTGTGTTGACGGTTATTCCATTTGTTCAGTAATGGTGCTGATGAACTTTGAGTGGTCAATGGCTTGACAGTGATACGATTTGCCCAATCTAATTCCTTACCAATGCTTAAATTCAATTCAATTTAAGCCCTTTGAGCCTGAAAGTGATACAGCGTTATGAACCTAGAAGACGAAGGCGTACCCCTGTCGGTCAAAATTCGTGAGCGCCTAAAAGCCAAGCGACAGCGCTTTCACTCCAATGACAACATTGCCAGTGTGATGCAACCCGGCGATCTGGATCGCTTGCTTGACGAGGTGAGTGAAAAAATGCAGGGCGTTTTAGACGCCATGGTCATTGATACCGAGAACGATCACAACACTGGCGATACAGCCAGGCGTGTGGCCAAGATGTACCTTAAAGAGGTGTTCAAAGGCCGTTACGTTGAAGCCCCTGCTGTCACAGAGTTTCCCAACGCCGAGCACTTGAATGAGCTCATGATTGTGGGGCCCATCACGGTGCGCAGCGCTTGTAGCCACCACCTGTGCCCAGTAATTGGGCAAGTTTATATCGGCGTGCTACCCAACGAGCACACCAATGTCATTGGCTTGTCCAAATACGCGCGCTTGGCTGAGTGGGTGATGGGCCGCCCTCAAATTCAAGAAGAGGCGGTGGTGCAATTGGCTGATTTGATTCAAGAAAAAACCCAACCTGATGGCTTGGCTATTGTGATGGAGGCCACCCACTTCTGCATGGGTTGGCGTGGCGTGAAAGACATGGACAGCAAAATGATCAATTCAGTCATGCGTGGTGTCTTTTTGAAAGATACCAACTTGCGCCGTGAGTTTTTATCGTTAATTCCAAGGAGGGTGTAAACCATGTTGGTCAGACTTTTATATGTCAGCCGTGCGATAGACAAAAACGCCCAAGGTGCTATCGAATCAATTTTAGAATCCTCCCGTGCGTACAACATGACCAACGGCATAACGGGTGTCCTGTGCTACGGTGGCGACATATTTTTGCAGGCCATTGAGGGCGGGCGCCACGCGGTGAATGGCCTTTACAACCACATTGCAAAAGACGAGCGCCACACCGATGTGGTGATGTTGCACTACGAAGAAATTCGTGAACGTCGTTTTGGTGGTTGGACCATGGGGCAAGTTAACCTGTCCAAGCTCAACACCTCCATTGTGTTGAAGTATTCAGAGCGTCCACAGTTCGACCCTTATGCGGTGTCTGGCGACGTGTCGCTGGCGTTGCTAGAAGAGTTGATGGCCACTGCGTCCATCATCGGTCGCGCGTAAGCGCGCCAGTCTCGCAAAGGTCTCAAAGTGTTGCTGGGTTGCGACTTTTCAAGTGCGCCCAGCAAGCGCAAACCCAACGTCATAGCGTGGGGTGGCCTGCGCAGCAGCGTTGTAACGTTACAGCGCTTTGAGAATTGTCCATCGCTAGAAGATACCCAGTTTGCCCTAGAGCGCGCGCCTGAATGGCTAGGTGGTTTTGACCTGCCGTTTGGCTTGCCCAGAGAGTTGGTTGAAACCTTGGGCTGGCCTACTGAATGGGCTGCGTTCATTGCCCATTACCAAAGCTTGTCGCGTCCAGCCATACGCGAGGCATTCGCAGGGTTTTGTAATGCCAGACCTGTTGGCGGCAAGTTCGCGCACCGCGCCACCGACAAACTCGCCGGCTCTAGCCCTTCCATGAAATGGGTCAACCCCCCAGTGGCCTACATGTTACACGCAGGTGTGCCATTGTTGTTGCGCGCTGGGGCAGCGTTTCCTGGCTTGCAGCCAGCCAACACTTGGGGGTCGCGCATGGCTTTAGAAGCTTATCCAGGCATGTTGGCTCGAGAGTGCGTCGGCTCGACCAGCTACAAAAGCGATGCCTCAGCCAAGCAAGACGCCACACGGTTATTGGCACGTAAAGACATCATCACCCGTTTGGAAACAGGGCAGCACAGCCTAGGTCTGCGCTTGCGCTTAACCCATGCGCAACGCGATGCGGTGGTGGCTGACGGCAAAGGCGACGCCTTAGATGCCCTGCTGTGTTTGGTCCAAGCTGCTTGGGCGCAGCAACAGCACGCTCATGGCCACGCTTGCTATGGTTTGCCTGCATCCGTAGATCCATTAGAGGGCTGGATTGTGAGTGCTTAAATTGGTGGCGGCTGCCGTGCTGTGCAGTTTGGTCAGCGCTGGTCTTGTGGCCCAGCCCTCACCAGAGTTTTCGCATGCGCAAGTGGTGCGCGTTCATGATGGCGACTCTGTATGGCTGCAACCTTTGGGCGCTGTTGCCAAGCAGGCCAAAGCCAAATGGGTGGTCAGGATTTACGGCATTGACGCACCAGAAATCTGTCAAGACTTCGGTGTGCAAGCGCAAAATGCCTTGGCTGTTCGCTTGGCCGGCCAGCGCGTTGCAGTGACTTGGCGTGGCCAAGACAGCTATGGCCGTTGGCTGGCGTCATTGCGGGTATTGGGTACTGACGACATGCCCGATGTTGGCCAGTGGATGGTTGCCAAAGGCTATGCATGGTCATACCGTTTCAAAGGTGACCCTGGTCCGTACGCGCAAACGCAGCGCTTGGCTCAAGACCAACAGCGGGGCTTGTTTGCCAATTCTCTAGCGGTCAATCCACGTCGTTTTAGACGCAGTCACGGCGCTTGCCGCTGGGCACCGTGATATGGGCGTTGAGTGCAACGTTGACGTGCAAGTGCCATGACAAGTGCCTGCGCAGCTTCCTTACGTGTCGCCGCACACACTGCAGCCAACTCGCTTAGCAACGCGCATACGTTCTACCTGCGTGCCTTGCGCCTGAACCAGCAGCAGTTGCCCACGCATCTGGCTGGTGCCCAACAGCACCTGCAAGGTTTCACTGGCTTGCATGGCGCCGACTATGCCAACCAAGGGCGCGAAAACCCCCATGCTTGCGCAGCTTGCCTCGCTTGGTGGTTGGTCCGGGGGAAAGATGCAGGCGTAACAGGGGCTGGTTGTTTGGCGTGTGTCAAAGACAGCGAGTTGTCCTGCCATTTGCAAGGCTGAGCCGCTGATGAGTGGGCGGGCGTGTTGCACGCAGGCAGCGTTGAGTTGGTGGCGTGTGGCGAAGTTGTCTGAGCAATCTACTACAGCATCAAATTCGCCTACATGGGCAGCCAGCCAATCAGCATCCGCACGCTGGTGCAAGGCTTGTATGTTGCAGTCAGGGTTGATGGCTTGAAGCGCGGTCTGGGCAGAAGCAACTTTTGGCAAGCCTATGCGTGCAGTGGTGTGGGCAATTTGCCTTTGTAAGTTGGACAAATCCACCACATCGTCGTCTATGAGCGTGAGGTGCCCAACACCCGAACTGGCCAAGTACAGCGATGCGGCACTGCCCAAGCCGCCAACACCAACCACCAGCACGCGACTGGCCAGCAAGGTGATTTGGCCTGCCACGTCAACGTGGTCAAGCAGCAGGTGCCTAGCGTAACGGCTGAGTTGCTGGTCGTTCATAAGACAAGGGCTTTCAATCGTTACGACACGCTCAAAAACGCTGTGTGGTCTTGCTTGTTATCGGCTTATTCTTTGGTGTCAGCTTCGCGTGCTTTGAGCGTTTTACTAACAGCAACAGGCTTGCCTTGCAGGTGGTTGAGTGCTTGATTTAGGCGGAAGTCTTTGTCGGTGCCGAACTCTGGCATCAAGCGCTGACCGGGGTTCTCGCGTTGTCGCTCCTCCAAACGAGCTTGCGCAGCCTCACGGGCCTTGTCGCGTGCAATGGCATCAGCAGGGTCTTCGGTGCCATTTTCTAAATGCTTGTTTAGGTCAGATTCTCGGGTGGACAAAGCGGCAAACAAGTTGCCTTCTGGCGTCTCGTCAACCAGCACGTCAGGCACTATGCCTTTGGCTTGAATAGAGCGGCCATTGGGCGTGTAGTAGCGCGCTGTTGTGATTTTTAAGCCTGTGTCTGGACCCAATGCCCTCACGGTTTGCACTGAGCCTTTACCAAATGTCTGGTTGCCCATGATGGTGGCGCGCTTGTAGTCTTGCAATGCACCGGCCACAATTTCGCTGGCCGAGGCAGAACCTTCGTTGACAAGAACAACTATGGGAATTGTTTTGAACAATCCTTTTGTGCGCTCTTCAAGCTGGGCCAGCGGGTCAGTCCCGCTTCTGCGCCAGTAATAGCGTTTATTGGCCTGAAAAACGTATCGACTTTCTTCCAGTTGGCCGTTGGTAGACACCACAGGCACATCAGCTGGCAGAAACACCGCCGAGACGGCTACCGCGGCATCCAACAGACCACCAGGGTCATTGCGCAAGTCCAATACCAACCCTTGTAGTTGTGGCGAAGCAGCGGCCAGTTCTTCTAGTTTGGCGGCAAAGTCCTCGACTGTGCGGTCTTGAAACTGGCTGATACGAATCCAGCCATAGCCGTTGTCTAGTGTTTTGGCTTTTACGCTGCGCGTGATGATACGTGCGCGGGTGATGGTCACGCTAAACGAGCGGTTTTCTGCACGGCGCAATACTTGCAATCGCACGTCAGTGCCAGGCTCACCGCGCATGCGTTTAACCGCCTCGGTGATAGACAAACCTTTCACCGGCATGGTGTCAATTTTGGTGATCAGGTCATTGGTCATCAAACCAGCAGCAGCAGCTGGCGAGTCTTCAATGGGGGAGACAACCTTGACCAAGCCGTCTTCCATGGTGATTTCAATGCCTACGCCAACGAATGCGCCAGACGTACCCTCACGGAATTCTTTCCAAGCCTTCTTGTCGTAGTAGGCAGAGTGCGGGTCAAGGTTGGTGACCATGCCAGAGATGGCATCAGTGATAAGTTTTTTCTCGTCGGTGGACTCAACATAATCACTTTTGATCATGCTGAACACGGCGGCCAATTGTTGCAACTCTTCCAAGGGCAGTGGCGTCATGTTGTTGCGCGCAACAGCTTGCAACTGCATGGTGGTTAAAGCGCCAGCCAAAGCGCCCACGGCCATCCAACTGGCTATTTTGAGCTTATGCCCCATGGTCCTGTACCCTGTAAAAAATCATTTGCAAACTATACACTGGCCCAATCATGTGAGTAGGCAGGACGAATATTAGACCTTGCCTTGGCTGGCAATGGCTGCGCTGGCTGCCAGTGCGGCAGACGCATCGCCCAAATAACGTTTCGAGATGGGTTTGAGGTCGCTGTCCAAGGTGTACACCAAAGGGATGCCGTTGGGAATGTTGACACCTACAATATCCCCATCAGAAATAGTGTCCAAGTGCTTGACCAAGGCCCGAATGCTGTTGCCATGTGCAGCCACCACAATGCGCTTGCCCGCTCTGATAGCGGGTGCCATGGCGTTGTCCCAAAACGGCAACACCCGGGCGACAGTGTCTTTCAAGCACTCAGTTAGAGGCACGTCCTCGGGCTTGAGCCGCTTGTAGCGCGAGTCTGAACGCTCGCTGCGGGGGTCATCCGCCTCTAAGGTTGGTGGTGGCGTGTCAAAACTGCGCCGCCACACCAGCACTTGCTCTTCACCAAACTTTTTGGCAGTCTCTGACTTGTTCAGCCCCTGAAGAGCGCCGTAGTGGCGTTCATTGAGACGCCATGAGTGCACAACAGGCAGCCACGTCCGGTCCATGGCGTCAAGACAGTGCCACAAAGTGTGGGTGGCACGCTTGAGCATGCTGGTGTAAGCTACATCAAAATCAAACCCTTCGCTACGCAGCAAGCGGCCCGCTTCTTTGGCTTGCGCAATACCCGTCTCTGTGAGCGGTACATCTGTCCAACCCGTGAAGCGGTTTTCTAGGTTCCAAGTCGATTCGCCATGTCGGATCAAGACCAATTGGTACATATCTATCTCTTTAAAAGTGAAAAAGGAGTCTGTAAGAAGGCTTTTTTGCCTAGTCAACCCTGTTAGTTGGGA
>CALBWZ010000167.1 GCA_937893415.1 uncultured Comamonadaceae bacterium
AGTCGCAGCTGGTTGCCACGGATGACGCCAGCCAACCTGCGCATTGGTTGCTGCGTATCGAACGGGAGTCGCTCAACCAGGGTGCAAACCGTGAACGGTTGGAGCAAGCCATGGCGCAAGCAGGTATTCATGTGCAGTTGGGTATTGAGTTGGGTGTGGTGTACGACACACCTGCCAAGCGTTTAGCAGCGCAGGCTGCACAAGCCTTGCATGAAGCGGAGCTGGTTATTTTGAATGACCCATTTGCACAACAAATGATGGCTGAGTTTGGTGCCACGATTGTGCCAGGCAGCCTGAAAGCTATTGCCACGCCTACCAGCAATGCTGCGCCTGAGACCTGAGCTTACATTTCTCATTATTTGATTTTTTATAAAAGGACACACTATGTTTAACAAAGGACAAATGGCTGGCTTGATGAAACAAGCGCAAGCCATGCAAGACAACCTTAAAAAAGCCCAGGCTGAGTTGGCCGATGTGGAAGTGCAAGGCCAATCTGGCTCAGGTTTGGTAAAAATCACGATGACATGCAAAAACGATGTGCGTCGCGTTGAAATTGATCAGTCCCTTATGGGCGACGACAAAGAGATGCTTGAAGACTTGGTGGCCGCAGCGTTTAACGACGCTGTGCGCAACGCTGAAGCGACATCTGAAGCCAAGCTTGGAAAAATCACGGCAGGCATGCCAGGTATGGGTGGCATGAAGCTGCCCTTTTAAGCGCAGTTGTGGCAAAGTCCAATGGTGCGTTAGACCTGCTGACTGTAGCGCTACAACGTCTGCCTGGTGTTGGGGCGAAGTCTGCATCTCGCATGGCTTTTTACCTGATGCAACAAGACCTAGAGGGTGCTCGCCATATAGCCAGAGCGCTGGAAGATGCAGCGGCACGCATACGTCACTGCGCATGCTGTTACACGCTGACAGAAGAACTCGTATGTGCTACCTGCACTGATGTATCGCGCGATGCCACTCAATTGTGCGTGGTGGAAACGCCCGCGGACCAAGCCGCCCTTGAACGCACAGGAGCCTTTAAAGGCTTGTACTTTGTGCTGATGGGTAGGCTTAGCCCACTAGACGGTGTAGGCCCCAAAGAGATTGGGCTTCGCCGGTTGTTTGACCGCGTTGCACCCCAGCACGCGGATACGGATGACGCGCAAACAGACTCACCCATTCACACGCGTGTGCCTATTGATGAGGTGATTTTGGCTACCAACTTTACAGCCGAAGGGGAGGCCACAGCACACGTCATTGCCCAAGCCATGAAGGACCTGCCCGTGCGGGTTACTCGCCTGTCGCGTGGCGTGCCTGTAGGCAGTGAACTGGAGTATGTGGACCTCGGTACCATCGCTCACTCCTTATTGGCAAGGCGCTGAACCCGTTGCTTTCATCAATGAAAAAACCCTGTGACAAACGGTGACAGGTTTTTTTTGTAACGTGTCAGCTCTTTAACTTGTTAGGGTGTTCGCTGGGTTGTGGGTGGCGATCCGGGTGTGAGCGATGGGTGCTGTGCAACATCAAGCTAGAGGCAAGTTACAAAGACTTGCCCATTCATAGACCAGTCAAATTGTCTCAGCGTGCGTTTGGCGCGCTGTTCAATGGCCTGTTTATGCAGTTCGCAGTTCTGCCCAGCAGGGGGTGCTTGTTGTCCGACAGTCGAAATGAGAATATCGACTACTTGTTTCTTAGGATCTACGGCCACGATCAATGCCACTCTGTTGCTCCATAGATCCGTGAGTTGCTCGATATCACGTTTGACCTCGTATGTCAGCCACTCTCCGCGGGTCGGGCTGTACGGCTCCGTCCAGTCGCTGGCAAAGCCGCTGGTCATAAAGCCAAGATGTAACAAGACACAGGCGATTGTTTTTTTAAAGATAGGCGAGCTGCGTGGTGTTGGCATAGCTTTAGTTTATGTGGAATTTGCAGTTGCTGGCACAGCTAATTGCAACTGACGCCTCATGGAGTCTCCCAAGTGTTGAAGCTAGGTCCATACGCGGGTATAGCTTCTTATCTGCACCCAGCCACCAATCGACGTCAGCCCATTTGAGGCTGCTTGCTTCAGTGCCATCCCGCATACCTGTATTTGCCAGCACCAAGATGTAGTCGCGCAACAGCTCCCTTATCATCTTTGACGGCGGCTTGTCCCCAATTCTTTCGCGTTTAACCCAGTGCGGCAGTTTGCGCACACGGCGGTTTCCATTCAAC
>CALBWZ010000168.1 GCA_937893415.1 uncultured Comamonadaceae bacterium
GTGTCTACTGCAATGGTGCCATTCTTACTCGGGGCCATTATGGTGTCCTGGTTTGGATTACAACGCCGTAAATGGCAACAAGGAAGCAGTGATGAGTAACAAGGTGGCTTCTGCGGACAGCATATTGACCGATAACAGCGAGGGAATGAATTACCTCGCCAATATCCCACGGCGTATCGTCACGCTGTACATCCCACTTTTTATCATCACGGTGATTCTTATTTTTCCGTTTTACTGGATGGGCATTACAGCCATCAAGCCGAATGAGCAGCTGCTGGATTTAGACACGCACAGTCCGTTTTGGACTTGGAATCCCACGTTTGATCATATCCGTGCGTTGCTCTTTGAAACCGATTATCCCAATTGGCTTTGGAACACCATGTTCATCTCGGTGTCTGCAACTGCGCTGTCATTGGTTGCCAGTGTGTTTGCCGCTTACGGTATCACCAGGGTTCGTTTTAAGGGGGCCGAGATGGTGGGCGGCGCAATATTTTTGGCTTACTTGGTGCCGCCGTCCATTTTGTTTATTCCGCTTTCGACCGTTGTGTACCAGTACGGGTTGTTTGATACGCCATTTGCATTGATATTGACCTATCCCACTATTTTGATTCCATTTTCAACGTGGTTGTTGATGGGCTATTTCAAATCTATTCCTTATGAGCTAGAGGAGTGTGCGTTGGTAGACGGCGCTACCCGTTGGCAAATTCTGACTCGAATCATTGTGCCCTTGGCCATACCCGGATTGATTTCCGCCTCTATTTTTTCATTGACTTTGTGTTGGAACGAGTTTATTTACGCACTGACATTCATCACGTCTACAGAAAATAAAACAGTACCCGTCGCTATTTTGTCGGCGTTCACCGATGGTGACCAATACCGCTGGGGCTCTTTGATGGCGGGTTCGCTTGTCGGCACCTTGCCGCTGGTTATTTTGTATGCTTTTTTTGTTGAACATTACGTGAGTGCAATGACTGGTGCTGTCAAAGAGTAATCTGCTGGGCTCGTTTGGGGTCTAGCTTGTGGGCTGCGTCCCGGGCAGTCTCAGTGGGCGTCATGTCAAGCTCAGGCCATCGGCGGTTTGTGCGTATAGTAGCCGCACATCCGTCGTAACCAACCTGGTTCGCGCAACGGACCATTGACCACCCTTTAGGATTCATGACCATGCTTAAGACAGCAGCTTCTCTTTCTCGTTTAGGGACTGAGTCCGCTTTTGATGTGCTCGCACGTGCACAAGCTTTGATGGCCCAAGGCCATGACATCATTAATTTAGGCATTGGGCAGCCAGACTTTAAAACCCCAGCGCATATTGTTGAGGCAGGTATTCAGGCGCTTAGGGACGGTCACCACGGATACACCCCGGCCAATGGTTTGCCACAGTTGCGCGAGGCGGTTGCTGCAGACTTGCAGCGCCGACACGGCTCAGCGGTAGACCCTGATTGCGTGGTCGTGGTGCCTGGCGGTAAGCCCACCATGTTTTTTGCGGTTTTAATGTTTGGCGAACCCGGTGCTGAGGTCATGTACCCAAACCCTGGCTTCCCCATTTATGAGTCTGTTATCAAGTACAGCGGCGCAACACCCGTCCCAATTGAGTTGCGCGAAGACAAGGGTTTTGCATTGGATGCCGATACAGTACTGGCACAAATCACGCCTGCAACGCGTTTGATTATTATCAATAGTCCGGCGAATCCCACTGGTGGTGTCACGCCCAAGCAAGAAATTGACAAACTTGTAGCTGGGTTGGCTAAGCACCCTCATGTGGCGCTGTTGTCGGATGAAATCTACAGCCAAATGCTGTACAACGGTCGTCCGCATGTCTCACTGTTGAATTACCCAGAGATCCGCGATCGACTTATCGTATTGGACGGTTGGAGTAAGACCTATGCCATGACTGGTTGGCGTTTGGGTTTTGCCGTTTGGCCCAAATGTTTGGTTGCTGATGTGACGCGTTTATGCATCAACGACCACTCGTGTGTCAATGCGGCTGCCCAATTTGCGGGATTGGCGGCACTCACTGGGCCGCAAGATGCTGTTGCCGAGATGATGGTGGCGTTTAACCACCGTCGGACGCTGATAGTTGATGCGCTGAACAGCTTGCCTGGTGTGAGATGTTCAGATGCTGCAGGTGCCTTTTATGCCTTCCCCAATATGTCGGGTACTGGCATGACATCTCGCCAAGCGCAAGACTTGTTTTTGAATGAGGCCAATGTGGCAACTGTGTCTGGGACCAGTTTTGGCGCATGGGGTGAAGGCTTTGTTCGCTTTTCTTACGCCAACAGCGCTGAGAACATTGAGCGTGCAATCGAGCGTATTCGTAAAGTGTTGTAAGTCTTGTTTGTGGTCAGGGTAAGCAGTGACTAAGGGTTAATCAGCAGCTTACCGCGCCTATATCTTTGGTAATATGATCGCATCAAAATTAAGATATCTAAAGGTCATTTATGAGCCAGCCAACAAACAAACCTTTGCGCAGTCAAGAGTGGTTTGGTCGCCAAGACCGGGACGGATTTGCATACCGAAGTTGGGTCAAGGGCAAGGGGGTGCCGCACGACCAATTTGATGGGCGGCCTGTCATTGGTATTTGCAATACTTTTTCAGAACTCACGCCGTGTAACTCTCATTTCAGAACGCTGGCCGAACAGGTCAAGATTGGTGTGTACGAAGCGGGTGGATTTCCGCTTGAATTTCCTGTTATGTCCTTGGGTGAGACCTTGCTGCGTCCAACGGCTATGTTGTACCGCAATCTGGCCTCGATGGACGTAGAGGAGAGTTTGCGCGGCAACCCTATTGACGGTACCGTGTTGTTGATGGGCTGCGACAAAACCACGCCATCGTTGCTCATGGGCGCTTCCAGTGTGAACTTGCCCACCATTGGTGTGAGTGGCGGCCCCATGTTGAACGGCAAATGGCGCGGAAAAGAACTCGGTTCAGGCACTGGCGTATGGAGCATGAGTGAGCAGGTCCGTGCTGGCACCATGAAGCTGGCAGATTTCTTTGATGCTGAAAGCGGCATGCACCGATCGCACGGCCACTGCATGACCATGGGCACTGCATCAACCATGGCGAGTATGGTGGAGGCGCTTGGTATTGGTTTACCAGGCAACGCTGCTTATCCCGCTGTAGATGGACGACGCAATGTCTTGGCACGTGAGGCAGGCCGTCGCATCGTAGACTTGGTTCGCAAAGACATTACTATTTCACAAATTCTCACGCGCCAAGCTTTTGAGAATGCCATTAAGACGCTGGCTGCGATTGGTGGGTCAACCAATGCGCTCATTCACTTGACGGCAATTGCTGGGCGTTTAGGCGTTCAGCTTGAGCTGGATGACTTTGACCGTCTGGGCAGTCGTATGCCTTGTTTGGTCAATCTCCAGCCTTCTGGCGAGTACCTCATGGAGGACTTCTGTTACGCAGGCGGCGTCCCCGCTGTTATGAAAGCTATTTCAAGCGAGCTGCACTTAGACGTGATCACGGTGACGGGTCACTCGGTGGCTGACAACATAGCCAGCGCCGAAAACTTTGACCCAAGGGTTATCAAAACCATGGAGAAGCCTTTTAAAGCGGAGGCCGGTATTGCCGTGTTGCATGGTAATTTGGCACCGCGCGGTGCGGTTATCAAACCCAGCGCGGCAAGCCCGCATTTGCTCAAGCACACAGGGCGCGCCGTGGTGTTTGAAAATGCTGATGATTTCCATGCCCGTATAGATGACGAATCGTTGGATGTTGATGAGCACTGCATCCTTGTCCTGAAGAACTGCGGCCCTAAAGGCTATCCCGGTATGGCCGAGGTCGGGAATATGCCTTTACCGCCCAAAGTTTTACGCAAAGGTGTCACGGACATGGTGCGTATTTCTGACGCCCGCATGAGTGGCACTGCTTACGGCACAGTTGTGTTGCACGCCGCACCTGAGGCTGCTGCTGGTGGCCCTTTGGCGGTTGTACGAAATGGCGACCTCATCACCTTAGACGTTGAAGCAAGAAGCCTAGAGTTGCACGTTGATGCAGCAGAGCTGCAAGCACGTTTGGCAGATTGGATAGCGCCTGAGCCACCGTTGGCCAGTGGTTACTGGCGTCTTTATTTCGACCATGTGTTGCAAGCGGATGAGGGAGCCGACTTTGACTTCTTAAAAGGGCAACGCGGCTCATTTGTGCCACGAGACAACCATTGACAGGCCACGTATGCCAATAATTTTTAATACTATTGATGGAGGTGCATGAATGCGTACAAACATTGCTGTGGTGACTGGTGCAAGCTCTGGAATTGGCCAGGCCTGTGCGCACGCCTTGGTTGCTCAAGGGTGGACAACCATGTGTGTGGGCCGAGATGCCAAAAAACTGCAAGACACAATTGCTGCGTTGCCTTCAGAGCAGCGTGGGTTGGCGCAAGCGATGCAGTGCGATGTCACCGATCCAGATGCAGTGCAAGCCTTGTTTGATGATGTCTATAAGCGTCACGGGCATCTTGACTTGCTGTTTAACAACGCGGGCATTAACCAACGTGTTGCAACCCCTGATGAAGTCAGTGCGTTGGAGTGGCGCAACGTCTTGGCCACCAATTTAGACGGCGCGTTCTATTGTTTGTCGCACGCCTTTCGCATCATGCGTGCCCAGTCGCCGCAGGGCGGTCGCATCATCAACAACGGCTCTATTTCTGCGCATGTACCTCGTCCTAGCTCCATCTCATATGCCGCTAGCAAGGCCGCTATCAATGGCTTGACCCGTGGCGCGGCATTGGACGGACGCCCATTTAACATTGCAGTTGGCCAAATTGATATTGGTAATGTCGCCAGTGCAATGACAGAAAAAATGGCATCTGGTGTGTTGCAAGCAGACGGGTCTGTGCGGGCTGAGGCTCGAATGGAAATGAGCAGCGTGGCCAAGACATTTATGGCCATGGTTAACTTGCCATTGGATGCCAATATCTTTCAAGTCACGGTGATGGCAACGGGTATGCCGTATGTCGGGCGTGGATAAACGATTTTATTTTAGGAGTTTTTGTTATGAAATTTTTACGTGCGTGGGTTAACGGGGCTGTTGTTCCAGGCGTATTGGATACGCATGGCCAGCGCCGCGATGTCAGTGCTGTGGTTGTCGATATCACCTCCAAGCAACTCAGTGGTGCTGGCTTAAAAGCTATACAAGCGCTTGACTTGTCAACGCTGCCAACGATCAGCGGCGACGCGCCCTTGCTTCCACCTTGGGCAGACTGCGCGAAATTCATCTGTATCGGTTTGAACTATGCCGATCATGCTGCAGAGTCTGGGTTGCCTATTCCTGCCGAGCCCATCATTTTTACCAAGGCCATTCATTCGCGTGTGGGTCCGAACCACGATGTGGTGTTGCCAAAGGGATCTGTTAAGACAGATTGGGAAGTGGAGTTGGGCGTCGTAATTGGCCAGGTGGCGCGCTATGTCGACCAAGCTGACGCGCTGAGCTACGTTGCTGGTTACTGCGTCATCAATGACGTGTCTGAACGCGAATACCAAATTGAGCGCGGCGGTACTTGGGACAAGGGCAAAGGCTGCGACACGTTTGGCCCTGTGGGCCCCTGGATGGTGACCTCTGATGAGGTGGCCGATCCGCAAAATCTGGGTATGTGGCTGGACGTAAACGGGAGACGTTTCCAGACAGGCTCTACCAAAACCATGGTTTTTGGTGTTGCTGAGTTGGTGTCTTACGTGAGCCGCTTTATGACTTTGTAT
>CALBWZ010000169.1 GCA_937893415.1 uncultured Comamonadaceae bacterium
CACCACAACCGACCTCCGAACGTGACGGCGAACAGGCTGCAAGCCAGTCGACCTCCCAAGCAGGAGGTAACAACCACAGTACAACGGGCGCAGATTTAGCTGCAGAACTAGCCGCTGGCTTGCATGCGACGACCGAGCAATCAACCCTGCCTGGCGAATTGCCCACTGTATCTATTGAGTCGTTACAAGCCGAACTGATGGCCGCCAAAGAAGAAGCCAAAGATACGTTTTTGCGTGCAAAAGCCGATGTGGAAAATGCGCGTCGCCGTGCTGAGGAAGATGTGCAGAAATCACGTAAATTTGCAGTAGAAAGCTTTGCAGAAAGCCTGCTGCCAATTATTGACAGTTTCGACGCAGCCTTGGCCACAAGCAACGCCACCATCGAGCAAATGCGCGAAGGTATTGTGGCCACCCAACAGCAATTAAGCAGTGCCTTGGAGCGCAACAAAGTAACTTCTATTGCGCCAGAAGCCGGCACGAAATTTGACCCACACCACCACCAAGCTATCAGCGTGGTCAGCGCCGAGCAGGAGGCCAACACCGTTGTCATGGTGCTTCAAAAAGGCTACCTGATTGCCGACCGCGTCATGCGCCCTGCACTGGTCACAGTGACGGCGCCAAAGTAAGTGTTTATTGCAAATAAATAGGGGCAAACCAGGGGTTTGCCCACTTGAAATCGCCTAATTAGCGCTTATTTAAATATCAGGTCTTGGGCATCGCAGCTATTCAGCGCGGCAGCGCTCATATTTCCACTTTTAAAAACAACGTTACTGGAGTTTCATCATGGGTAAAATTATCGGCATTGACTTGGGTACTACCAACAGCTGCGTCTCGGTTATGGAGGGCAACACCACCCGCGTCATAGAGAACAGCGAAGGCACACGCACCACACCTTCTGTTATCGCTTACCTAGAAAACGGTGAAATTTTGGTTGGTGCACCAGCCAAGCGTCAAGCAGTTACGAACCCAACCAACACTGTGTACGCAGTCAAGCGTCTGATCGGCCGCAAGTTTGCTGAAAAAGAAGTGCAAAAAGACATCGACTTGATGCCTTACAAAATTGCAAAAGCTGACAACGGTGATGCCTGGGTAGAAGTACGCGGTAACAAGCTAGCGCCCCCACAAGTCAGCGCAGAAATTTTGCGGAAAATGAAGAAAACCGCAGAAGATTACCTTGGTGAAGAGGTGACTGAAGCGGTCATTACAGTACCTGCTTACTTCAACGACGCACAACGCCAAGCCACCAAAGACGCTGGCCGCATTGCGGGGTTAGATGTCAAGCGCATCATCAATGAGCCAACAGCAGCGGCCTTGGCCTTTGGCCTCGACAAGCAGTCAAAAGGCGATAGAAAGATTGCAGTCTACGACTTGGGTGGTGGCACATTTGACGTGTCTATTATTGAAATTGCAGACGTCGACGGCGAGCAGCAGTTTGAAGTATTGTCAACCAACGGCGACACTTTTTTAGGCGGCGAAGACTTTGACCAGCGCATCATTGAGTTCATCATCTCCGAGTTCAAGAAAGACCAAGGTGTTGACTTGTCAAAAGATGTATTGGCATTGCAGCGCTTAAAAGAAGCGGCTGAAAAAGCCAAGATTGAGCTGTCAAATGGCTCGCAAACAGACATCAACCTGCCCTACATCACTGCCGATGCATCAGGCCCTAAACACTTGAATATCAAGATGTCACGTGCCAAGCTTGAAAGCTTGGTTGACGACCTCATAGAACGCACCATTGCCCCCTGTCGCACGGCCATCAAAGATGCTGGCATCAAGGTATCAGACATCAACGACATCATTTTGGTGGGCGGTATGTCACGCATGCCCAAGGTGCAAGAGAAGGTTAAAGAGTTCTTTGGCCAAGAGCCACGCCGCGATGTCAATCCGGACGAAGCTGTTGCTGTTGGCGCCGCCATTCAAGGCCAAGTGCTGTCTGGTGACCGCACCGACGTGTTGTTGCTGGATGTGACACCGTTGTCGTTGGGTATTGAAACCATGGGTGGTGTGATGACCAAGATGATCACCAAAAACACCACCATCCCAACCAAGTTCAGCCAAGTATTCTCCACTGCAGATGACAACCAGCCGGCCGTCACCATCAAGGTTTACCAAGGCGAGCGTGAAATTGCCACCGGTAACAAGAGCTTGGGTGAATTCAACCTAGAAGGCATCCCACCATCACCACGTGGAACGCCACAAATTGAAGTGATGTTTGACATCGACGCCAACGGCATTCTGCACGTCACAGCTAAAGACAAAGGCACTGGCAAAGAGAACAAGATCACCATCAAGGCTAATTCTGGTCTGTCAGATGAAGAGATCGAAAAAATGGTGAAAGATGCAGAGGACAATGCGGCCGACGACAAAATCAAAGTTGAACTTGTCCACACACGCAACCAGGCTGAGGGCATGATCAACAGTGTCAACAAGAGCCTAGGCGAGCATGGTGAATCGTTGGATGCAGGCGAAAAAGAAAGCATTGAAGCCGCGATTAAAGACCTGGAAGAGTCCCTCAAAAACAACGACAACAAAGAAGCGATAGAAGAAAAAACGAACGCTTTAATGACTTCCAGCCAAAAATTGGGCGAGAAAATGTACGCTGGTATGCAAGACGAGCAAGGTGGTGCTGGTAACAGCGCAAAGCCTGATGACGACGACGTGGTTGACGCCGAAGTCAAGGAAGTGAAAAAAGACTAACCATCTGATTCGCACTGCGCCGCGTCAACGCCTTATGGCGTGGGCGCGGCTTTTGGCTTTTCAGCAATACATGGGTCACACAGACCACAGCACGAGACGACTACCCTATGGCCAAGAGAGATTTTTACGAAGTACTCGGCGTACCTAAAAACGCCAGTGACGAGGAAATCAAAAAATCCTATCGCAAACTCGCGATGAAGCACCACCCCGACCGCAACCAGGGCAACGCAGAAGCTGAAGGCAAATTCAAAGAGGTCAAAGAAGCTTATGAAATGTTGTCAGAGCCTGAGAAACGCTCTGCCTACGACCAATACGGTCACGCCGGTGTTGACCCCAACATGCGTGGCAGTGCAGGTGGCAACGGTGATTTCGGGAATGCCTTTGGTGACATTTTTGGTGACATATTCGGTGGTGGACGTCGAGCTGGCGGAGGGGGCCGCCAGGTGCACCGAGGCAATGACTTGTCGTATGCCATGGAAGTAACGCTGGAAGAAGCGGCAGCAGGCAAAGACTCACAAATACGCATTCCGTCGTGGGACGACTGCACCAGTTGCGATGGCTCTGGGGCAAAACCAGGTACGCAGGCTAAAACATGCACCACCTGCC
This sequence comes from uncultured Comamonadaceae bacterium, assembly GCA_937893415.1. Classification (GTDB taxonomy): domain Bacteria; phylum Pseudomonadota; class Gammaproteobacteria; order Burkholderiales; family Burkholderiaceae_C; genus RS62. The sequence continues at coordinate 3,304 of CALBWZ010000169.1, forward strand.
ATGGTGCTGGCCAAGTGCAAATGCGCCAAGGCTTTTTTAGTGTGCAGCAAACCTGTCCGCACTGCCACGGCGTTGGCAAAATAATTGCTGATCCGTGCAACACCTGTCACGGCCAAGGCAAAAACAAAACCAACAAAACGCTTGAAATTAAAATACCAGCAGGTATCAACGACGGCATGCGCATCCGCAGCACTGGCAACGGTGAACCTGGCCAACACGGGGGCCCTCCAGGTGACTTGTTC
>CALBWZ010000170.1 GCA_937893415.1 uncultured Comamonadaceae bacterium
CCGCTTTATGACTTTGTATCCAGGTGATGTCATTTCAACTGGTACGCCGCCAGGCGTTGGCATGGGCGTTAAGCCTACGGCTATTTATTTGAAAGCTGGTGACCAAATGCGTTTAGGGATTGATGGCTTGGGTGAGCAAACGCAGCAAGTCGTCGCCTGGGATGCCGCACTGATTGATGCCATTGTTTAAAGGGGCTTGACATGACTCGCGTTCTCATTACTGGCGGCGGTGGATTTATTGGTGCACGCCTTGCGCGCCACTTGCTGAGCCACCCGCCTGCCTCCTGGGGGGGCGCACCGTCCCTGACCTTGACAGACCAATACCCCTTGCCTATTGACTTGGCATCGGATAAGCGGGTCACGGCTGTCATAGGGCCTTTGGATGACCAGCGCACATTGTTTGCGTCAGGTTTTGATCACGTTTTTCACTTGGCCTCTGCCGTGTCTGGTGAGTGTGAGTTGGACTTTGAGTTGGGACTGCGCTCTAACTTAGACGGGACACGCATGCTATTGGAAGGCTTGCGTCATGCAGGCAATCAACCACGTTTGGTGTTCTCCAGCTCTGTTGCGGTGTACGGCCCTGACCCTGGGTTGGCCATGCCAGAGATGGTGGACGAAAACACCTTGCCTGCGCCGCAAACCTCTTACGGTGCGCACAAGCTCATGTGTGAGTATTTGATCGCAGACTACACCCGAAAGGGCTATCTCGACGGGCGGAGCGCGCGTTTGATGACGGTATGTGTTCGTCCCGGAAAGCCTAATGGCGCTGCATCGTCATTTTTTAGCGGCATCATTCGTGAGCCCCTGGCAGGGATAGTGTCGGTATGTCCGGTCGGCTCCGATGTGTCGCACCCGTTGGCATCGCCTCAGTCAACTGTACTGAGCTTGGTTGGCTTGATGGAAGTCTCGCGCGATACGCTCAAGCGACGCTTGGCCGTTGCCTTTCCGGCTGTCAATGTGACGGTGGCGCAAATGCTCGATGCCCTAGAGCGCGTTGCAGGCCCTGCTGTTCGGGCACGTGTGACCTTTGAGCGAGACGAGCGTGTGGCCGCCATTGTTGCCAATTGGCCTCGCGCAGTTAAGAGCGACACAGCAACTACGCTCTTGGGATTCCCAGGAGACGACTCATTTGATGCCATTATTCGTCAATACATAGACGATATGCGCGCATCTGGCCAAGCCGATACGGCACTTAAAGGACTGTTATGAACCACATTGATTTAACTGGGCGCGTTGCTGTTATCACTGGCGGTGCGCAAGGCATTGGCTACGCGACTGCGCAGCGCATGTTGAGTTCTGGTGCCCGCGTTGTTTTGTGGGACCGCAATCCACAGGCATTGGCCGAGGCCGAGCAAAGCTTGTCCTCTCAGGGTGCGGTATCTGGCGTTGTGGTGGAGTTGATCCAAGAAGCCAGCGTGAAGGCTGCGGCGCAGTCAACGCTTGAGCAGTTCGGTACAGTTGATATTTTGGTGAACAACGCGGGTATCACTGGAGGCAATGCGCCAACTTGGGAGCTTGACAGTGACGTCTGGCAAGAGGTGATACAGGTGAATTTGGTTGCCCCGTATTTTGTTTGCAAAGCACTGGTGCCTGCCATGATGGAGGCGGGCTATGGTCGTATTGTGAATATTGCTTCAATTGCCGGCAAAGAGGGCAATCCAAATGCCTCACACTACAGCGCGTCTAAAGCAGGTCTTATTGCCTTGACCAAGTCATTGGGTAAAGAGCTGGCTCAAAAAGGCATCATGGTGAATGCCATCACGCCAGCGGCTGCACAAACGCCGATTTTTGCCTCCATGACCCAACAACACATTGACTTCATGTTGTCTAAAATTCCCATGGGGCGGTTTGTTGAGGTGGATGAAATTGCCGCAATGGCCTGTTGGCTAGCCAGCGAAGATTGCTCATTCTCTACCGGCGCGGTATTTGATATTTCAGGTGGACGCGGGACCTACTAAACTGCGTCAGTTTTGGCGTTAACTGACCCCACAGCGCGGTGTATATTCGCGCTGACTGGGGTCTCACACGCAAGCGCCAATTGCTTGCCTTGCATGTAAGGCTCTAGCGCTCACGTGATTGGTGTCTTACGTTGCTCCCACAGCAAGTACAAGCCGCTTGCCACAATCACAGAACCGCCCACAAACACCGCAAGAGGTGGAATGTCATCAAATAGCAACCACCCCCAAAAAGCCATGTAGATAAATTGCTGGTAGCCAAAGGGCGCAAGCGTTGCAGAGCTGGCGTATTGGTGGGCACGCGCCCACAGGTAGTGGCCCACACCACCGGATACCCCTGTAGCCAGCACCAACAGCCATTCAATCAGGTGGCTGGGCATGACGAAGTCAGGCAAAACCCATGGGGCAAAAATAATAACTGGACCCAAGGATGAGTACCACTGCATGGCTGCTGGGTTCTCATGCTGGGCAAGATGACGGGTTAGCAGGGTGAACACTGCAAAAATGACCGCGTTAACGAGCATCAAAAATATGGCGGGGTGTATGACATTGGATGTGGGCCTGACCACGATCAGCACTCCAATAAAGCCGATCATGATGGCGGCCCATTGGCCGAATCGCAAAGGTTGTTTAAGCCACCAATGGCTGATGACTGCCACTATGAGTGGCGAGG
>CALBWZ010000171.1 GCA_937893415.1 uncultured Comamonadaceae bacterium
GCTGCGCAACGTGCCACGCGCCGCACACTCATTCGCACACTAGAAACCATTCTGCGCATGGCCCATCCGATTATTCCGTTCATAACGGAGTCCTTATGGCAAACTGTGGCGCCCGTAGCAGGGCGCGCGGGCCCATCTATCAGTATCGCGGCCTACCCAGTGGCGCAGCTAGAGCGCATTGATGAAGTGGCTGAGGCCGAGGTTGCCAAGCTCAAGTCGTGGGTAGAGCAGTGCCGCAACTTGCGAGGTGAAATGGGCTTGTCGCCTGCCAACAGTGTGCCTTTGTTTGTGTTGGGCGACGACGCCTTTGTTGAGACTTACGGCCCAGCGCTCAAAGCGCTGGCCAAGTTGTCTGAAGTACGCAGCTTTAGCAATGAAACCGAATGGGCGGCAGCCGGAGACGGCGCACCCGTGGTAGAGCTAGGCCAAGCTCGCGCTTGTTTGTTTGTAGAAGTTGATGTGGCAGCAGAAACAACCCGTCTGGACAAAGAAATTACGAAACTAGACGGCGAAATAACCAAAGCCAATAACAAGTTAAACAACGAGGCGTTTGTGGCCAAAGCACCACCTGCAGTCATTGAGCAAGAGCGCGCACGCGTGGCAGGCTTTGGTGACAAGTTGGCCAAAATGCAGGTGCAACTGGCAAAGCTAAAAGCAAAAACTTAAAGTTCGAAATTTAAATTTTTTGACTTGCCAACCAGCTTGGTTAAAAGAAGCCGCAAAAAAGCAGACGCAACAGTCTGCTTTTTTGTTGGTGTTAAAGACAGCGCCGCTGCCGACCATCTACAAGACGACCAATGGCTCTACTGCCGTGATCGAGCGTTAGCGCCTTTTGAACACAAAACTGTAGTCGGGCCCGGCAGCGTCCATCGTCATCAACTCGTTGCCCGTTTGTTTGGCAAATGCTTGGAAATCGCGAACCGCACCATGGTCGGTAGACACCACGCGTAACAGCTGCCCCGACGCCAGCTCAGCGAGTGCTTTTTTAGCTTTCAAAATGGGTAAAGGGCAATTCAGACCACGGGTGTCTAGTTCTTTGTCAATGTTCATACGGTGTAGGCGCACACTTTATAAGGCGCCCTTAAATATAGTTAAAGATACTGGATTCTAGCTGTCCGCCTGAATCCCTTGCTGGCTTCTGGTTTAGCCAAGTGACTGCGTAAAGTCACGTATGATGCTGGTGATTGCTAGAGGTGTCGAATGAACGCGACTGAGAAAACACGCTTAAAACCTGATTTGGGTCATGCCAGCGTAGGAAAGTCAACAACCAACGCTAGACATGGCCATGCCGTTTTACCCCAAGGAAACACATGGACAACACACTCACAACCGACAGCCCTGCGCTGTTTGTCACCAGCGCGACACACACGTCATACAAAAAAACGAATTCGCATGTGTCTCGTAAAGTCCGCGCCTCATTCGCCAGTGTGACCTTGCTCGCTACACACCGCACCCAAGTGCGCTCAAAATTACAGTTTTTATTTTTTAATACAGTTATAAATTAATCACCATGACAACACTTTCTTACTGGCGTTTACTGACCGTTGCAGGCTCTGACAGCAGCGGTGGCGCAGGTATTCAAGCTGATCTCAAGACCTTTGCTGCGCTGGGTGTGTACGGCATGACTGCCATCACAGCACTGACAGCACAAAACACAGTGGGGGTGCAGTCTGTTGAGTTGGTGAGTGACGCTATGCTGCGCGCACAGCTTGACAGTGTGCTGAGCGATGTTGGCGTAGACGCCATCAAAATAGGCATGTTGCCCACCGCCAGCGCTGCACTCATTGTGGCCGCAGCCATTACCAAGTACAAGGTCAAACATGTGGTGTTGGACCCTGTCATGGTCGCCACCAGCGGCGACCGCTTGGTGAGTGTGGAGACCATGCACGCCGTTGCCACAACGCTGTTTCCGCTGGCCACGCTGATCACACCCAATTTGCATGAAGCCTCGTGGCTTCTTGAACGAGATGTCACACGCAGTGATGAGCTGGCAGATGCAGGCGCAGACCTGCTGCAACTAGGCGCACAAGCTGTGCTGCTAAAAGGTGGACACCTAGATGGCAATGAGCTCAGCGATTACTTGGTGCAACCCAACCAGCCTGTCAGTGTGTTCAAGCGCGAACGCATTGCGACCCGCAACACACACGGCACAGGCTGTACCTTGTCTAGCGCCGTTGCGGTGTATTTGGCACAAGGTTTGCCATTGGTCAACGCAGTGGCTGGCGCACATGCCTATATTGGACAAGCTTTGCTAGCAGGTGCCACTATGCAACTGGGGCAAGGGCATGGCCCTGTTAACCATGGCTCGGCCCCAGTTGCCACACTTACGCGGTGTGAAGCTGAACCTGAGGCCGCGTTACAAATGCAAAACTAATGGTCAGCAGCAACGTGGGTAAGGCACTGCCCAGAGACGGGTAGACGGCTTTGATGGCATGGAACACAACAACACCCAATAGCCAAATGGCAACCGCACTGTAGGTTCGTTCACCAGGCGCTTGCACCACGCCAGACCAAGCTGCACGCCCAATAATGACGCCGAACAAGGGGACGAATACGGAGCTGAGCAACAGCAGAAAGGGCTCAATGGTGTAGATAGGCACCACCATTGCCAATGCTGTGGCCAGCACCGTTAAGCCGCCCGCCCATTGACGCACAGACAACTGTGGCAGCAGCGCATGTGAAGACGTGCTGGCTGAGTACATGTCGCCATAGGCATTGTCCAACTCATCTAACAAAATGAGACCCAATGCAATCAAGCCGCCTTGTGCCAGCAACAATGCACCCACCACATGTGTACCGTCTGGCACTGTGCTCACCACCATGACACCCAGGGCATAACACCACATATTGGCCAACGCGTAGCCTATCCACGTGCCTGAAAATGTGGTGCGCGCGTCGCGTCCATGACGCGCAAAGTCAACAACCAAAGGCAGCCAAGAAATGGGCATGGCCATCACCAAGTCAACGGCACTCAGCGTGCTCATGGCACCCGTGCTTGGGCGGTCCCAAAAGTTGCTAAAACCTTGCGCCATGACGAGCGCCGCAAAATGCCAGGTCAACCACAGCAACGACACCACCACCAACGGCAACGCCACCCGCGCCACGACGCGCCTCACCAAAGTCAACATAGAGGCCATACCCAGGCCCAACAGCGCGCACCCCCACATAGCCGTTGCGAACAGCGCAGGTGCTTGCCAACCCGTTGCCTGGGCAATGACCGCCTGCGTGCCATCTCGTATCACCACCAGTTCAAACGTTGTCCAACCTATGAGCTGGAACACGTTTAGAACAATCGGCAAACGGGCCCAATGCGAGCCGAAGACTGCCTGCATCAACCCTGCACTCGAATACCCCCCCTGGCAGCCAATACGGGCTACCCATGCCAACAAAGCGCTGCCAATAATGGAGCCCGCGACAATGGCAAACAAGGCGTCTTGGGTGCCCATAGCGGGACTCAAGTACGTACCCACTTGAATCACCAGCAAGCCCACGCCTAAACTGAACCATAGACTGGCGTGATTAAAAAAAGAAAACACACGCGCATGGTCCTGCGCTGCGTAAACATTCGATGAAGAAGAAGTCGTTAAATGTGCCATTGTGTCTTTCACAACATGGCAGTTCGGCAGGCCAACTACGGCGCACGCACAGATGTTTGTACGCAGCCATAGCGTTGGAGCCAGCTTCCCTGCGCGAGGATTACCTCAATCAGGTTCAAAGGGACTTTCTCAGCCGGCATGCGATATGAAACGCAGCCAGCACCCCTAGCGGATGCGCAACATAGAAGTTGCGCGTTGTGATTCTAATACGGTTGCTGCGGCACCAAACTGTGCAGCCCAACCCCTCAACGTGTTACTGGTGAATGGGCTCCATCCATTGTGGCTCAATGCCCTTGTTGCGCAGCCATTGCGCCATGGCGGCACCGGTACCACCAGGCCAGCATCGTATATCTTGTGGCTTGAACAGCTTGTACTCCAACAGTTCTGGGCTGAGACGAATCTCACCAGTTGCCACTGCGTGGTAAGCAACAATGACCTGGTTCATGCGCTGAAAATCATAAGCGCCAACCAAATTCAGCTCCTGTACAGACAAGTTGGTTTCTTCTGCAACTTCACGCGCAATGCCTTCTTGCGGCGATTCACCAGCTTCCATGAACCCTGTAATGAGTGCAAACATCCGGCCTGACCACGCTGCATTGCGCGCCAATAACACTTTGCCCTCGAACTCCACAATGGCCGCCAGCACAGGCGTTGGGTTGTTCCAATGCGTGAAGTCACAACCGGTGCAGCGCAAACGTTCAGTGGGTCCGCTATCCTCCTCTCGCGTTTGCAGCGACAAAGGCGCTGCGCATTGAGGGCAAAAACGATAGGTTGCGTTTGTATTAGACATGCCGTGCTTATGACGGAAAGACGCCAGTGGACAAGTAACGGTCCCCGCGGTCACACACAATAAAGACGATGGTGGCATTTTCCACTTCTTTGGCGAGCTGCACGGCAACGAACGCGGCACCTGCTGCTGAGACGCCTGCAAAAATACCTTCTTCGCGTGCCAAGCGCCGGCACATATCTTCGGCACTGGCTTGACTCACCAAACGTAATTCATCCACATTGCTGGGATCATAAATTTTAGGCAAATAAGCCTCTTCCCATTTGCGAATACCAGGAATACGAGAGCCCTCTTCTGGCTGCGCACCCACAATGCGCACAGCTTTGTTCTGCTGCTTGAGGTAGCGCGACACGCCGGTAATCGTGCCTGTAGTGCCCATGGCGCTAACAAAGTGCGTCACACGCCCGTTGGTGTCTTGCCAAACCTCGGGGCCTGTTGTTTCAAAGTGAACGCGTGGGTTGTCGGCATTTGCGAATTGATCCAGCACCACGCCCTCACCTTTTGTGCTCATTTGCTCTGCGAGATCGCGGGCGTATTCCATGCCGCCGCTTTTGGGTGTCAGTATGAGTTCTGCGCCAAAGGCCTTCATGGTCTGTACCCGCTCAATAGACAAGTCTTCTGGCATGATCAAAATCATACGGTAGCCTTTGATGGCCGCAGCCATGGCCAACGCAATGCCGGTGTTTCCAGACGTCGCCTCAATAAGCGTGTCGCCTGGCTTGATATCGCCACGCTCTTGCGCGCGTTGAATCATGGACAACGCGGGGCGGTCTTTCACAGAACCCGCCGGGTTATTGCCCTCTAGTTTCCCCAAAATGACATTACCGCGTGCCTCGCACACATCGCGTCCAATACGCTGCAGGGCAACCAAGGGGGTCTTGCCAATGGCATCTTCAATAGTGGGATAGGTCATAGCAAAAAAAACATAACGCTCAGTAAAAGACCAACTGTGCCACAAAGACCGAAACCCCACAGTTGTGCCACCCACAAAAAGTTACGTGTAGTTATAAATCTTGCGCAAACTTATGAGGGGCCGTTAAAACGGGTTCAAATCTGTGCAATAATTCTGGCTTCAACACCGCCGGGGTGGCGAAATTGGTAGACGCAGCAGATTCAAAATCTGCCGGTGCAAAACACCGTGCCGGTTCGAGTCCGGCCCTCGGCACCAAAAATTAAGCCTGAAAGCAGACCTGCTTTCAGGCTTTTTTCTTGGGCGTTCGAAACCTGTCGTTTGACAGCTTATTAAATGTCACTCTTGCCACCATTCAACTTAAGCTAAATGGCCCAATGGCAGCGCAGTGGTTGACTTGATGCACGCCAACATAATATTCGAGCGTATATTGGCCACGCCTTGTATGCGTATTAAGCGCTTGAACACATGGTCGGACAGTGCTTGTAAATCTGTAGCCACAATTTGCAACACGTAGTCGGCGTCACCCGCTATTGAGTAGCACTCCAACACAGCGTCAACATTCGCGACAGCTTGCTCAAACACAGACCCCTCGTCGCTGTGACGCGTCAACGTGACGTAGGTGATGGCACGCACACCCAACCCAATGCTGGCAGGGTCTAACAAGGCAACATAGCGGCGGATAAGACCAGCCTGCTCCAGTCGCTGCACACGCCTGCTGATTTGCGACGGTGATAAATGCACGCGCTCGCCCAACATATGGTGTGTGGCTTTGGCGTCGGCCTGCATAGCTGCCAACAAGCGCACGTCACTTACATCAAGCATTGAATCTATATTTTTAGTTAATTTCATGCAGTAATTATGCGTTTTTTACTGATTAACCGCTAAATATGCATGCTATTTTCGCCTTAAATTGTCCAAAATACACATCATGTGGCCATTGACCACAAACACACAACAATAGGACGCATCATCATGAGTGATTTATTTGACAACCCAATGGGCTTAATGGGCTTTGAGTTCGTAGAGTTCGCATCCCCAACACCCGGCGTTTTAGAACCGGTGTTTGAACGAATGGGTTTTAGCCTAGTGGCCAAACACCGCTCAAAAGACGTGGTGCTATACCGACAAGGCGACATCAACTTTATCGTCAACCGAGAACCCAATAGCGTTGCAGGATTTTTTGCAGCCGAGCATGGGCCATGCGCGTGTGGCATGGCGTTCCGCGTTCGCGACGCCCACCTTGCCTACAAACGTGCCCTTGAGTTGGGCGCTCAACCCATTGAACTAAACCCAGGCCCTATGGAGCTCAACCTACCGGCTATTAAAGGCATTGGTGGCGCACCGTTGTATTTAATTGACCGCTTTGAAGCAGGCAAATCTATTTACGATATTGATTTTGAGTTCATAGACGGTGTTGAACGCAACCCAGCAGGTCATGGCTTACAACTCATTGACCACCTCACCCACAATGTGTACCGCGGGCGGATGGGGTTTTGGTCAAGCTTTTATGAACGCTTGTTCAATTTTAAAGAAATTAGGTTCTTTGACATCAAAGGCGAGTACACAGGCTTAACGTCCAAGGCACTCACAGCGCCTGATGGAAAAATTCGTATTCCGCTGAATGAAGAGACCAGCCAAGGTGGCGGGCAAATTGAGGAGTACCTCATGGCCTTCAACGGCGAAGGCATTCAACACATTGCGCTCATTTGTGACGATTTGGTAGCCACTGTAGACAGGCTTGTGCTGGCGGGTGTGCCGTTGATGGCAGCACCCAGCGAGACTTACTACGGCATGCTCGAAGAACGTTTGCCAAGGCACGGCCACCACGTGCCCGATTTGCAAACACGGGGTATTTTGATGGATGGCACCACCGATGGCGGCCAGCCGCGCTTGCTGCTGCAAATCTTCTCCACTGCCCAACTAGGCCCAGTATTTTTTGAATTTATACAACGCCAAGGCGATGATGGCTTTGGCGAGGGCAATTTTAAAGCCTTGTTTGAATCATTAGAGCGAGACCAAATGAAACGCGGCGTATTGAAACCTGCCTCCCCTGCCTCACCTGCAGCGCTTGCTAAACTTTCTAAACTCGGCGCTGAAGCCGCACCAGCCGTGGCTACAAGCGACAAGATGTAACAACAAAATCGCCTGATCGAATTTTGTAATTACTGGACTCGCAAGCTCAGTTACTGATTCAACAGCCTAGAGCCTTCCGGCAAATGGGCCGCCAAAAATGTCATTTGATCGGCCAATATGCGCCGATTTCGCAGTATGAAGTCTTCCCACAAATTAGGCTTGTACGGCACGTACAGCAGCGGCATACGGGCTTGCTCTGGCGTGCGGTTGCCCTTTCGGTGATTACAACCTCTGCAAGCAGTCACCACATTGGTCCACACGTCCTGGCCGCCCTGCCCTTGCGGCTTGATGTGCTCGCGGGTCAGCAGGCCATCCATGACACGGGCGCCGCAATAAGCGCAGGTGTAACGGTCACGCAGAAAAAGCTTGTCATTTGTTAGCGCACACTTTTGCTCAAACGGGTTCACACGAGGCACGCCTTGCGTACCAATGATGGCGCTGACGCCGATAACCGATTGACGCCCTGTCTGGGCATTCATGCCACCACGAAACAACGCTATACGGGCACCCATCTCCCATTGCACCTCATTGGCTGCGTAATGCAACACCGCTTGCTCTGACGTGATCCACGACTGCGGTAAGCCGTGGCCCGATAAACGCAACACTCTCACTGATGGGTCCTTTATCAATGCACACCCGAAGATGTGCTTACAAATAGGCCTGCAGCAGCCATGCACTTTGGCTTGCCACTGATGATGTTATAGCCGGGATTGATGACAAGACAGGTCCTTTACAGATGAGGCCTTAAGAATCAGTCAAAATAGACTCTTTTAAGCCTTTATTACCGACCCGTCATGCGCACTTACCACGGACTACCCACCAGTCACAGCAATGCCCTGCTGGCCAGTAGCTGCGCCTTAACCATCGGCAACTTTGATGGCGTGCACCGCGGCCATCAGGCTATGCTGGCGCTGCTGACCAACGAGGCCCGCCTGCGCGGTATACCCAGCTGCGTCATGGTGTTTGAGCCTCACCCGCGCGACTATTTCGCGCAAGCGCTTAACAAGCCTGACGCAGCACCAGCCCGTATCGCCAGCTTGCGCGACAAGCTGGCTGCACTCAAAGACTGTGGTGTTGACCAGTGCGTGGTGCTGCCTTTTGATGCGCGTTTGGCCAGCCAAACGCCACAAGACTTCATCAACAACACGCTGGTCGCTGGCTTGGGTGTGCAGTACATATTGGTGGGCGACGACTTCAGATTTGGTGCCAAGCGCGCTGGTGACTACGCCTTGCTAGACCGCGAAGGTCAGCGCTTGGGCTTCGATGTAGCGCGCATGATGAGCTATGAAGTACACGGCCTTAGGATTTCAAGCTCAGCTGTGCGAGAGGCCCTACACACGGGTGATATGACCCAAGCGGCGGCTCTGCTGGGCCGCCCCTACCGCATCTCTGGCCACGTGGTGCATGGCCGCAAGCTGGGACGTGAGCTGGGCTTCAGAACGCTTAACCTGCGGTTTAGGCACAGCAAGCCCGCGGCGACAGGCATTTTTGTGGTTCAAGTACATGGCTTGGGCGAACACGCCATTGCCGGAGTCGCCAGCTTGGGGGTTAGGCCCTCGCTGGACGCCGACGACGTCAATGGTGGCCGCGTGCTGCTAGAGACTCACTGCCTAGATTGGCCACAGCCCATGGCAGATGCGCTAACTGGCGGTGAAGCCTACGGTAAAATCATAGCGGTGGATTTATTGCACAAACTACACGACGAACGCAAATACGACGGTCTCGATGC
>CALBWZ010000172.1 GCA_937893415.1 uncultured Comamonadaceae bacterium
GCGTGTTCGAAGACGAACAATCAGCCCTAGAAGCCATTTTGGCCGGCAAGATTGTCGCTGGTGACGTCATGGTGTTGCGCTACCTAGGTCCAAAAGGTGGTCCAGGTATGCCAGAGATGTTGGCACCCACTGGTGCATTGATTGGCGCAGGTTTAGGCGAGTCGGTTGGCCTTGTAACCGATGGGCGGTTTTCAGGTGGCACCTGGGGGATGGTGGTTGGTCACGTTGCGCCTGAAGCTGCAGCAGGGGGCAACATTGCTTTGGTACAAGAAGGTGACAGCATCACCATTGATGCCATCGCCCTCAAACTTGAAGTCCACGTCAGTGATGACGAATTGGCAATACGCCGCGCCAAGTGGACTGCACCTGCACCCCGCTACACCCGCGGTGTGCAAGCCAAGTTTGCCTTCAACGCATCCAGCGCCAGCAAAGGGGCTGTGCTGGACAACTATTGATAACGAGCGCGCACTCAAACCCTGCGCTGCTGCCACCTTTACATGGCGGCAGCGCATCTGGACCGTGCTTGTGTCAAACTAGTCTTCTGACGACTCACTCAAAGGTATGAAGTCTATGAAACGCATTCTCATTGCAATTGCCGCCACGACCTTGTTGGCTGCGCCAGCTATGGCCGACATGGCTTTGGCCAAATCAAAAAACTGTATGGCCTGTCACGCGGTTGATAGAAAACTGGTGGGGCCCTCCTACAAAGACGTGGCGGCTAAATACGCGGGCGACGCTGCAGCAGCTGACAAACTGGCCGCAAAAATCATGAAAGGTGGCTCAGGCGTCTGGGGTGCTATTCCCATGCCTGCCAACCCCCAAGTGTCTGCTGCTGAAGCCAACATATTGGCTGCTTGGGTGCTGTCTAACAAGTAACCAGCACCAACTACTTACAAAAAGGGCACCAATTGGTGCCCTTTTTGTGTGCTGTGACGTATCAATAACCACCTGTTGTGGGCAACTGATTGGTTTGCTTAAAGCGGTTTGATCAGCTGGTCCAGAATGGCAGGATTTTCAAGCGTACTGATGTCTTGGGTGATGGCCTCGCCGTTGGCCAAGTTGCGCAACAAACGGCGCATGATTTTGCCTGAGCGGGTTTTGGGCAAATTGTCACCAAAGCGCACCTCCTTGGGCTTGGCAATGGGGCCAATTTCTTTACCCACCCAGTCACGCAAAATCTTGGCAATGCGCTGCGCCTCTTCACCTTCAGGACGTGGGCCTTTGAGCACAACAAACGCGACAATGGCCTCGCCTGTTAAGTCATCCGGGCGTCCCACCACGGCGGCTTCTGCCACCAGTTCGGTGTGGGCAACCAATGCGGATTCAATTTCCATGGTGCCCATGCGGTGGCCAGATACGTTGAGCACATCGTCAATTCGGCCAGTAATGCGAAAGTAACCGCGTTCTTCGCTGCGCACAGCGCCGTCACCAGCCAAGTAAGTTGTGCCGCCAAGCTCATCCGGGAAATAGCTCTTTTTGAAGCGTGCTGAGTCGCCCCAGATGTTACGAATCATGGACGGCCACGGGCGTTTAATCACCAACAGGCCACCTGAACCATGAGGCAAGTCGTGACCAGCTTCATCCACGATAGAGGTCATGATGCCTGGCAGCGGCAAGGTACAAGACCCTGGCACCAAGGCTGTAGCGCCGGGTAAAGGCGTGATCATGTGACCGCCAGTTTCAGTCTGCCAGAAAGTGTCCACAATAGGACAACGCTCACCGCCCACATGGCGGTGATACCACATCCAAGCTTCTGGATTGATGGGTTCACCCAC
>CALBWZ010000173.1 GCA_937893415.1 uncultured Comamonadaceae bacterium
CTACCCCAGGCCAATCGTAGACCATGCGCAAGCAAGGGCTACCACTTTGGCACGCTATGCAGTGGTTAAGAAAAGTTAACCTGTCTGCATGTTGACTATATCTGCACCATTTCGAAGTCTTCTTTGCGTGCGCCGCATTCTGGACAAGTCCAGTTCATGGGCACATCGGCCCACTTGGTGCCTGCCGCTAGGCCGTCATCAGGCGAGCCAGTGGCTTCGTCGTAAATCCAGCCGCAAATTAGGCACATCCAAGTCGTTGTATCGCTCATTGTTTAATCACTGTGTGTTCTAGAATGACTATATTGTATCGGCGCGTTTCGCGGCGACTTGCGGCCTCAGCTTGAACCCTTTTAAATGGCGCCACGATGACACCTACTGACGACAGCCCACAACAGCCCACAACCACCGGTTTGCGGGCTACGGACAATGCGGCACAAGAGCTGACGCTGCCTTGCGTCATGAGCTTTAACGCGAATGACCCAAGCGGCGCAGGCGGCTTGTGTGCAGATGTAACGGCCATGAGCTCTGCTTCTGTGCATGTGCTGCCAGTTGTTTGTGCCCTGTTGATTCGTGACACCACAGAGATTCAAGACCACGTTGCCTTAGATGAGGAGGCCGTTTCGGAACAAGCACGTGTCGCGCTAGAGGACATTGCTGTGGCCGCCTTCAAAGTTGGGTTTTTGGGCAGTCCAGAGGTTGTCAGTGCCGTGGCACAAATTACCAATGACTACGAAGACATTCCCGTGGTGTCATACATGCCTAATTTGGCTTGGATGGACGAAATTGCGCTGGACAACTACCTGGACGCTTTTGCCGATTTGATGCTGCCGCAAACCACTATTTTGGTGGGCAACTACAGCACCTTGTGCCGCTGGTTGCTACCAGACTGGAGCGGCAGCAAACAACCAAGTCCTCGCGATGTGGCCAAGGCTGCCACCGAACACGGCGTTGTGTATACGCTGGTAACTGGCATGAATGCACCTGACCAGTTTTTAGAGAACCACCTTGCAACACCTCAAACCATACTGGCTACCGCCAAGTTCGAACGCTTTGAATCGGTTTTTACGGGTGCTGGCGACACACTGTCTGCTGCTTTGTGTGCCCTCATTGCGACCGGCGATGACTTGCAGGCTGCATGCGCAGAAGCCCTGACCTACTTAGACCAAAGCCTAGATGCAGGCTTTGCACCCGGCATGGGCCATGCCTTACCCGACCGCATGTTTTGGGCGCGCGAAGAAGCCAGTGACGACGAGATAGCCGCCGATGATACCGATGGCAATGGCTCATCTGCCCCACCGGGCCTTGGCAATTTCCCACCCAACACCACCACACATTGAACCTCTTTATTTTTGTAACAAGCACACCATGACTGTCAACCTCAACGAGACCTTATTCAACCGCGCCAAAGCCACTATTCCTGGCGGTGTGAACTCACCTGTGCGCGCCTTCAAAGCTGTTGGCGGCACACCGCGGTTTGTCAAACGCGCACAAGGCGCTTACTTTTGGGATGCCAACGACCAACGCTACATCGATTACATAGGTTCTTGGGGTCCCATGATTTTGGGCCACGGCCATCCAGCTATCAAAGAGGCCGTTCATTCTGCTGTTGAGGAGGGCTTGTCCTTTGGCGCACCTACAGAGCGCGAAGTGGAACTGGCAGAAGAAATAATCAAACTGGTGCCTTCTATAGAGATGGTACGGTTGGTGAGCTCGGGCACAGAAGCCGGTATGAGTGCCATTCGCTTGGCGCGCGGTGCCACTGGGCGCAGCAAAATTATCAAATTTGAGGGCTGCTACCACGGCCATGCCGATGCATTGTTGGTTAAGGCTGGTTCAGGCTTGGCGACTTTTGGCAACCCCACCAGCGCGGGTGTGCCGCCAGAGGTGGTGCAGCACACGCTGGTACTGCCTTTCAACGATATCGAAGCTTTAGAGGTTGCGTTTAAAGCGCATGGTAGCGAAGTGGCCTGCTTGATGATGGAGCCTATTGCCGGCAATATGAATTTTGTGCGGGCGACTGTGCCCTTCATGAAGCGCTGCCGTGAGTTGTGCACCGAGTACGGTGTACTGCTGGCTTTTGACGAGGTGATGTGTGGCTTTCGCGTGGCCTTGGGCAGCGCTCAAAGCCTATACGCGCAAGCTATTCCCGGCTTTGAACCAGACATGACGGTGATGGGCAAGGTCATTGGTGGTGGCATGCCACTGGCGGCCTTTGGCGCGAAACGTGAGGTCATGGAGCATTTGGCGCCTATAGGCGGTGTGTACCAAGCCGGCACGTTATCAGGCAACCCTGTAGCCACAGCTTGCGGTCTGGCCACGCTGCGTGAAATTCAACAGCCAGGCTTTTTCGAAAACTTGGGCGCGCGCACCACCAGCTTGGTAAGTGGCATGACAGCCGCAGCCAACAGCGCAGGCATTACAATGTGCGGCGACAGCCTAGGCGGCATGTTTGGCTATTTCTTCTTGGACAAGTTGCCCAGCAACTACGCCACCGTCATGACCACCGACAGCGCACGCTTTAACAAGTTCTTCCACGGCATGCTCGATGAAGGCGTGTACTTTGCCCCAGCCTTGTTTGAAGCCGGCTTCGTCAGCGGCGCACATACCGAGCAAGACGTTGCTGACACAGTAGCCGCTGCCAAACGCGTGTTTGCCACGCTCTAAGCTCTAAGCAACCGCTTGTGTCTGTTCCGCAACAAAGCCCAAGCCTTGCACAGTTGCAACACCTAGATCAAGCCCAAGTCAAAGTTAGCTTGCAGCTCAAGGAACAAGGCGGCATCTAGGTCTAAAGCCACGCTGACTTCAAAGCGGCCAAGGCGCTCGCGGCGTTGGTCGTCCATAGACCAACGTGCCAGTCCCTCGCCCGACTCGTCTGGCGAACCACCATGCACCAGCAGCCAGTTCAACAATGTGCTGAGATTGTCTTGCACGGCTGCTTGGTGGGCCATCGCCACGCTGACACAGATGTCTAGCGTGGTGCGATTATCGTCGCTGGCGACCAGCTCTATGTCCAGCCAGTCCAAGCTGTCATGCCCTTTTGAAGGACCCACTAATGAACCCATGCAAAGACTTTGCGCAGGTCTTTGTGAAGCATACCTGCCACGCACCAACTGTTAATGCCTGAAATGACGCACACCCGTAAATACCATTGCCACGCCATGCTCGTTTGCGGCGTCAATGACTTCTTGGTCGCGCATAGAACCACCGGGATGAATGACGGCGGTGGCCCCAGCTGCGACCACCACGTCTAGACCATCGCGGAATGGGAAGAAGGCATCGCTGGCCACCACCGTACCGGCCAAGCTCAGCTTGGCATGCTGGGCCTTGATACTGGCGATACGCGCTGAGTCCAGTCGACTCATTTGGCCGGCACCCACGCCCATGGTCATGCCGTCTTTACAAAAGACGATGGCATTGGATTTAACGAATTTGGCAACCGCCCATGCAAACAGCAAGTCGGCCATTTGAGCCTCGGTAGGCGCTACCTTGGTCACCACCTTGCAATCAGCCTCGCCGAGCACATGGTTGTCAGAAGTTTGCACCAACAGGCCAGAGCCAATGCGCTTGAAATCCATGGCGTTTAAGCCTTTGTCCCAAGCTGAGTCGCCACCTGCAGGAAGTGCAATGTGCAGCACACGCAGATTGGCTTTGGCTTTAAAAACGTCCAACGCTGCGGGCGTATAACCAGGTGCCATCAGCACCTCTACAAACTGGGTACCAATGGCCTTGGCTGCGGCCTCGTCAACCACACAGTTGAGCGCAATAATGCCGCCAAATGCCGACGTTGGGTCTGTTTGAAAGGCTTTTTGGTAGGCGCTTAGGGCATCGGTCGCGACGGCTACGCCGCATGGGTTGGCATGTTTAACAATGACACAGGCTGGTTGCTCAAAACTCTTAACGCACTCCCACGCAGCGTCGGCGTCGGCAATGTTGTTGTATGAGAGTTCTTTACCTTGCAGTTGCTTGGCTGTTACGAGTGAGCCCGGCGCAGGGTGCAAGTCGCGGTAAAAAGCTGCACGTTGGTGCGGGTTCTCGCCGTAGCGCAGGTCTTGCAGCTTGACAAAACGCCCATTGGATTGAGCCGAGAACTCGGCCAGCGTGTTGTCACTCATCTGATAAGCAGACAAGTAGTCGCTGATAGCAGCGTCGTAGTTGCTGATGCGGTTAAACGCGGCAACCGATAACGCAAACTTGGTATCTGTGCTGACCGCACCGTTTGCTTGAAGCTCAGCAATCACTTGGGGGTACTGGCTTGCGTCAGTGATAACAGCGACGTCTTTCCAGTTTTTAGCGGCACTGCGAACCATGGCTGGCCCGCCAATGTCGATGTTTTCTATAGCGTCTTCTAGCGTACAGCCGGGCTTGGCCACGGTGGCTTCAAATGGGTACAGATTCACCACCAACAGGTCAATGGTGTCTATGCCGTGGTCTTTCAGCGCTTGCATGTGCGCAGGCATATCTCGCCTGGCCAACAAGCCACCGTGTACGCTGGGATGCAAGGTTTTAACGCGTCCGTCCAGCATTTCTGGAAAACCAGTCATGTCGGCCACTTCGGTCACAGCCAAACCCGCATCAGCCAGCAACTTGGCTGTGCCGCCCGTTGAGAGCAAGCCAATATGTAAGGAGGCCAAGGTTCTGGCCAATTCGACCACGCCGGTTTTGTCGGATACGGAAATCAGTGCGTTCATGTTGCCTAATAAAGTAAAGAGGGGGGGGAAATAGGAAATGTGAGAAATGGAGGTTGGGAAGTTGACCGACAACCAACGAAGACGCACGCTAAACGGTCAAGCCACATTGAATCAACTTAATCAATCAGCTTGTGCTGCAGCAGTTTTTTGCGCAGCGTGTTCCGGTTAAGCCCCAGCCACTGCGCAGCCAAGGATTGGTTGTTGTTGGTGCGCGTCATGACTTCTTGGAGCAACGGTTTTTCAACCACGTTGATCACCATATCGTACACACCGCATGGCACGTTGTCGCCCAAATCAGCAAAATAGGCTTGCATGCTGTGACGCACATTGGTGTCTAAATCTGGTCGGCTCATAGTTGTTCTTATTATGTGTTGGCGTGGTTGTCTAAATATGTGCGCATCGCTAACTTATACCGCGCAAGCCTGCTGGCTGCCGGCCCACATGGCCGGTAACTCAAGCAGTTGGTCGTCGGCCCAAGCTTCAAAGTAGGTTTGTACCGCTTTAATTTGTGCCTCGGCATCTGTGAGCAGGTTGATATGACGGCGCAGCAAGTCGCCGCTGGGCAAGCTTTGGGCATACCAGCCCAAGTGCTTGCGCGCCGAGCGCACACCTGTAAATTCGCCGTACAACGCGTGGTGCTCGGCCAGGTGTGCCAACATCCACCCGCTCAACTCTTGCGGTGTAGGCGCTGCCAACAACTCGCCAGTGGTCATGTAATGGGCTATTTCTCTAAATATCCACGGCCGCCCTTGGGCAGCACGCCCAACCATCACCGCATCGGCGCCAGTCGCAGCCAACACCGCTTTGGCAGCCTGCGGGGTGTTCACATCGCCATTGGCCACCACAGGAATAGACACACGAGACTTGATGGTGGCCACAGTGTCATGCTCGGCAAAGCCTGTGTAACCTTGCTCGCGTGTGCGCCCATGAATGGTGAGCATGGCAACGCCCGCATCTTGTGCAGCCAAGGCCAGTGCGAGTGCGTTTTTGCCATGTTGTGCCCACCCAGTGCGCATTTTGAGTGTGACGGGCACGCCTTCAGGCTCGCACGCTTTGACCACAGCCGACACAATTTCAATGGCCAAAGCCTCGTTTTGCATGAGCGCAGAGCCAGCCCATTTGTTGCATACCTTTTTGGCTGGGCAGCCCATATTGATATCAATAATTTGTGCACCGCGGGCCACGTTATACCGCGCCGCGTCTGCCATCATGGCCGCATCTGTGCCCGCAATCTGCACCGCTATAGGCGCTGTCTCACCGTCGTGGTCGGCTCGACGTGAGGTTTTAAGGCTGTCCCACAAGTCACGCCTAGATGTGACCATCTCACTCACGGCATAGCCTGCACCCAAGGCTTTGCAAAGCTTGCGAAAAGGCCTGTCCGTGACACCCGCCATGGGAGCCACAAACAAGTTATTTGGAAGTGTGTAAGGACCTAGATTCAAAGCGTAGTTGTTGCCGTGTATGTGCTTGACCGCCCAAGCAATTGCTTAAAAAATAAGCATCATTGTAGCCTTGCGTGCGTTAGAGCCAAGCCTTATTTGCAACAAGCTGGGCTTGAGTACCCCTGGGTGCATCTCAGAGCTGGCGGCGAACTGGGTCATAGTTGACATTGGGACATGTGCCCTGTAATATTAAGACATATGTCCACGAGAGGTTCAGCATGGCAACCGACAACGCACAATCTAAAATAACGACTTCTAAAAAGATCACGCCAAAAGTAAGGCGATCCTCCGCGCCGCTCAATTGGATGGGGATCAAGACGAAAACATTGCTGCTTTCTGGAATTGAGCGACACGAGTTAATTAAAAGTGGCTTGAACACCAGCATCTTGAGCGATGCCATCAGTACGTTTAAGAAAGTCCCCCGTCCAGAGCTTTTAATCGCAATCGGACTGAGCAAAAAAACCATCAGTCGAAATGTGAATTCAAAGCTTGGCCCAAAGCAT
>CALBWZ010000174.1 GCA_937893415.1 uncultured Comamonadaceae bacterium
CTACCGGGCATGGCCAACCATTTTTACCGAGAACGCGTGAGCCAGCATTTAAAGATTGGTATTTTGGCGCTTGAAAAACTGCGACAAGCTGGCGAGCAACTGCACAGCCGCAAGTTGCGCAGCTTCAACGAGGTGGCTTTCCAATAAATGCGCAATAGGCCAACCAACAGCCTCGGCAAAAACAACCACAGCAAGCGCAACACCCATGTCTAGGCTCACAGGCAACTCGCGCGGCATGGTCTCCATGCTGGTAGCCATGGGCTGCTTCGCAGCCATGGATACCGTGCTAAAAATACTCGCCCAAGACCTCCCGCCCATGCAAATGGCCGCCCTGCGGGGTTTAGGCGGTATGCCGTTGCTGGCTATTTACTTGTGGCGGCGCAACTCTATTCGCTCCATCATTCAAGTGAAATGGCGCCTGCAAATATTTCGCGGTGTGCTGGCCATTGCCATGCTGTGGTGCTTCAGCGTAGGCATCAAGGACTTGGCTCTGACGCAGGCTTACACCTTGTTTTTCATAGCGCCGTTGTTGGTGTCTGTGCTGGCCTGGCCGATACTGGGCGAAAAGGCAAAAGGGTTTCAGTGGTTCACCTTGCTGCTGGGCTTGGCCGGCGTGGTGTTGGCCTTGCGTCCATCTACCGATGGCCTGATGTCTTGGGGCAGCGCCGCCATTCTGGGTGCCGCCATTTGCTATTCCGTCAGCGCAGTGGTGAGTAGGCGCTTGTCGCGCACCGACACCACCGACAGCCAAGTGTTTTGGGTGCTGACTTTTTTAGCTGTCGGCGCCACCTTGCTGGCACTGCCGCAGTGGTCAACCTTGACCTTGAAACACTGGGCACTCATGCCCGCGCTGTCCATCACTGGTTTTGTCGGGCAACTCGCCATTACCGACGCGTTTAAACACGGACGCGCTGCCGCCGTGGCACCGTTTGAGTACAGTGCATTGGCTTGGAGCATTGGCATTGACATCGCCATTTGGTCGGTATGGCCAGACGCCATCACATTGCTTGGCGCCAGTGTTGTGATTGCTGCTGGTCTGCTGCTGCTGCGCAGCGAGCGGGTTGTGGTGGTAGCCACGACCCCACAGGCGGCGCCTTAACCCCGAGTCAGGTCAGTCCAATGGCTGCAAGTTGGCCATGGATTGGCCCAAACGCACCACACTGGTGGCCTGCCACATCGGCTCAAAGCGCAGCCGCTGCTCGGCTGTGTCGGCCACGCTAGGCCACAACATCACCACAGTTGAGCCCAGCATAAAGCGACCCATTTCAGCGCCTTGTTCTAGACTGACGGTACCGGCCTCGTAGCGCCAGTCCTGACTGGTTGCACTGCGCGGCGGGTTCACTGTGCCATGCCAAATGGTGGCCATGCTGCCCACTATGGTGGCTCCGACCAACACCATCACCAACGGGCCATGGTCGGTATCAAACCAGCACACCACACGCTCATTGCGTGCAAACAAGCCTGGCACATGCGCTGCCGTCACAGGGCTGACAGAAAACAAGTCGCCTGGGACATACGTCATACGTGTGAGGGTGCCCGCACAGGGCATGTGAATGCGGTGGTAATCCTTGGGGCTTAAGTAGATGGTTGCAAACTGGCCGAACTCAAACGCTTTAGCCTCATGCGGCTCGCAGGCCAACAGCGCCTGTGCACTGTACCTGTGCCCTTTTGCCTGAAATATGTGCCCCGCATCAATGTCACCCAGCTGGCTAACAGCGCCATCAACTGGGCTCACCCAGTCAGCGCTGCCAATGGGGCGCACGCCAGCGCGCAAAGCCCGTGTGAAAAATGCATTGAATGTTGTGTAGGCGGCTAGATTCGGTTGCTCAGCCTCCATCATGTCAACGCCATAGCGGCGTACAAAATCGCTGATGATCATGGTTGTCACAACACCCATGGGGGTGCTGGCGACCCAACCACCAAATTGCGTCAAGGCTTTTTGGGGCCACATATACTGTTTCCAAACTGCGGATGGTTGCGACACGAGAGGCCTTATCGGTGAGTCTTCAAAGAGCCGCCGGCGCAGTGAAGCATAAAGAGTTAATTTGTAACGCATGCAACGCCCAAACTGTGTTGAAACGCGCACTCTATGCCAAGAATTCTATGCGTTGCTGAGGTGAACCCGCACACACGGTCTTTCTAACGATAGACTAATCACCCATGACCACTGACTTATCGCCAGAAACCGCAACGCCCCCCACGGACAACTCGCCAAAAGAGAAGCAACAGGCATTGATGCAATGCGAGCATTTGGTGAAACGCTTTGGCGACACCACTGTTGTACAAGATGTGAGCTTTGACATCATGCCAGGCGAATGCGTGGGCATTATTGGGCCCAATGGCGCAGGTAAAACCACCATCATTCGCATGTGTTTGGGCCTAACCGTGCCAGACCAGGGCCACATCGGCTACCAAAGTGTGCATGGCCAGGCCTTGCGCATGCCGCAAGATGCGTTGGCGATCAAGGCAGAACTAGGCGTGGTGAGCCAAACGGACACGCTAGACCCTGATTTTTCTTGCGAAGAAAACATCGCCGTGTATGGCCGTTACTTTGGCTTGAACGCCGCCGAGCTAAAAGCCCGTACCCCGGACCTGTTGGACTTTGCAGTGCTGAGCCACAAGGCCGGCGCCAGGCCCAATGAGCTGTCTGGCGGCATGAAGCGTCGTTTAAGTTTGGCAAGGGCTTTGGTGAACAACCCACGCTTGCTGGTGTTGGACGAGCCCACCACGGGCTTAGACCCACAAGCGCGCCACTTGATGTGGGAGCGGTTGCAGCAACTGCTGCAGGTGGGCAAGTCTATTTTGCTCACCACCCACTTTATGGACGAGGCGGAGCGCTTATGCGACCGACTGCTGGTGATTGACCATGGCCGCAAACTGGCTGAGGGCTCGCCTCGCGCGTTGATTGCCCAACACATTGAGCCCGAAGTGGTTGAGGTGTACGGCCCCGGCGCTGTAGCCTTGGCCACCGCCCCCATACGCTCGCGTGCTGACCGCGCTGAAGTGGTGGGTGAGACGGTGTTTTTCTACACCCACCATGCCGCCAGCTTGCTGCTGGAGTTGGCGCGACAACCACAGCTTAGAACGCTGCACCGACCAGCCAATTTAGAAGACTTGTTTCTCAAACTCACTGGCCGCCAAATTCGTGAGGGTGCATAAATATGAATGACACCAATACCCCGTACATAGAGCCACCAATGGCTGTCGACGAGTCGTTCACGCACCCTGTTGTTCAAGCCCAAGCGCAAAACCCCATCTCACGCAAGCGCTACAAGCGCAGTTGGGGTAGCCATTCGTCCAACCCGTGGCGCTTACCAGAATTGGACGTCAGCTTTTGGCCCGTTTTTTACCGGAACTTTTTAGTGTGGCGCAAACTTGCGTTGCCCAGCTTGGTTGGCAATATTGCAGAGCCACTGATTTGGTTGGTGGCTTTTGGCTACGGTATGGGCGCGTTGATAGGCACCATTGATATGGGCTCGCAACAGGTGCCTTACTTGCTGTTTTTAGCCAGCGGCAGTATTTGCATGAGTGCCATGAATGCCGCGTCGTTTGAAGCCTTGTACTCGGCTTTCTCTCGCATGCACGTTCAAAAAACATGGGACGGCATCATGAATGCCCCAATCAGCCTAGACAACATCGTGCTGGCAGAAATGCTGTGGGCCTCGTTCAAGGCCGTGTTCACAGCAATCGCCATCATGGGTGTCATGCTGGCACTCAACATCAGCACCAGCCCCAAACTCATTGTCGCTTTGCCGGTGCTGATGCTCACGGGCGTTACCTTCAGCTGCTTGGCATTGGTGTTCAACGCGCTGGCCAAAGGCTACGACTTTTTCACCTACTACTTCACCTTGTTTTTAACGCCCATGATGTTTTTGAGTGGCGTGTTTTTTCCGCTCAACCAACTGCCGCCGTTGGTTGCGGACATTGCCAATGCCTTGCCACTGGCCAACGCCGTTGCACTGGTACGCCCTTTGTTCATGGACGAGTGGCCCGCACAGGCATGGGTGCACGTGCTGGTGCTGCTGGCCTATGCGGTAGTTGGATTTTGGCTGGCCTTGGCGCTCACACGCAAGCGCTTTAGCGAGTAAATTTGCAGGGGCGTCGCAGCGCTTAACCGTTGCGACGCAGCTCTTGCATGCGTTCTTCAAAGTAGCTGCCAACGGTATGGCGCTCAGACAACACCACAGAACGCTCTGGGTGCAAGAACAAGGGCAATGAGATGCGCGCCCTGGTTGCCGCCTCGCCAACCGGATTGAGCACACGGTGCACGGTTGATGGGTAGTAGCCGCCTGAGGCCTCCTCCAACATGTCACCAATGTTGATGATGAGCAAACCAAAGTCACATGGCACATCGTGCCAATCGCCGTCTTTGCCCAACACCTGTAAACCTGGCTCAGTGGCCGCTGGCAAGATCGTTAATAAGTTGATGTCACCGTGCGCCGCAGCGCGTACCGCACCAGGCTCCTCGTCACCGCGCAACGGCGGGTAATGCAACACCCGTAGCAAGGTGTGGCTGCTGCCCGCCAACATCTGTGGCAGCGGCATGCTGTAGTTGGCTTTGACCTCTGGCGGTGAGTCGTCCTCTATCCAGCCCAGCAGTGTCTCGGCCAGCGCTGTGCCCTCAGCGTGGTACCGCAGCGCGGCATCTGACACCTCAGCCGGGTAACGCCCCCAAGGATAAATATGAAAAAATTCTTTTAAATCGCGCTTGTCATTGCCTTTGGCTGTCTCTGACACCTCTGGCGCAAAGTAGCCGTCTAGTGTGTCTTGGCTATACGGGTATTGGCGCTTGGCATCGGTGTTGAAAAACGCGTGCCATTCCTCGTAAATGCCTTGCACCAAGCCTTGACTTAACGGGTGGTTTTTAAGCACTCCAAAACCAGTGTCATGCAGGCTTTTACAAAACGCTGCAGGTGCGCTGGACGATTGAAAATCAACAATGGGTAAATGCATACTGGGCGCCTTGTGTCGTGATGGTTGGTTACCGGTGTGTACTGTCTGGCTGTAACCAAGCCGAGTCCATCAGTGTGGACTCAAACAAGGCCAAACAGGCCTGTGCGTCGACGCGCATGCAAACCTGTGTGGGCAAGCGCCCGTCTGCCCAACCCGCTTGCGGGTAGTTGGAATGGGCGCGTCTGTTCATCATGGTTTGGCCATTGGCATGGCCGTCAACTGCCACGCGAATTACGCCACTGTCCACGCCAAACAACTCTGGCGCAACCACATACACAAAGGCCAGCAAGTCATGTGCAAAACAACCCTTGTTCTGAATGGTGTCGTGCAAGCCGCTGTAAAAATCGGCATAAAAAGCCACTGCGTGGCGCAAGGTGTCGGTGGCAGGGTGTTGTTGGTGCCTAGCAATGGCATCAAACAAAGCCAGCTCAGTAACCACTTTGTGCGTCACGTCCAGGCCCACCATGGTGAGCTTAAAGCCCGCGGCAAACACATGGTCAGCAGCCAGCGGGTCATTCCATATATTGGCCTCTGCCACTGGCGACACATTACCGGGCTCTAGCACGGTGCCACCCATGATCACCACTTCGCGCAACAACATGGGTAACTGTGGCTCTAGCTGTAAAGCCAAGCTCACATTACCCAAGGGGCCAACCGCCACCAACGTGATATTGCCTGGGTTTGCGCGCGCCATGTCCACAATAAACTGCGCACTGCTGCGTGTATCCAACTGGTTGCGGGTGGCTTGGCGCGAAGGCAAATTACCCAAACCGTCTGCACCGTGGATAAACGCGGGCGGTGGCTCTGCATGCTTGGCCAAGGGCGCGGCCACGCCTTTGGTCACCGGTATGTGGGGATAGCCCGCCAACGCAGCAAGATAGAGTGCATTGGCAGCGGCCTGCTCAACACTGACATTGCCAAAGGTGGTGGTAATGCCCACCACGTCTATGGCGGGGTGTGCCAACGCAAAGTACATCGCAATGGCGTCGTCTACACCGGGGTCTGTGTCGTAAATAACGCGGGTAGGGGTCGCTGTGGTGGTCATGTGGTGGTTGAGTTACTCAAACATGGTCGCAGGGTGATTGGCTGGCTCTGCAATATGCCAGCAAGCTGTGCTCTGCACTGTCTTGGGCGGGCCTGTGTTGTTCTAAAAATTGGGCAATAGTTTGCGCTGTTGGCATGCTGCTTTGGGCGCCCAATTGTGTACACGCCAACGCACCTGCTGCGCTGGCTGTACGCAAGGCCTGCGCCATCTCTGTGCCTTGAGACAATGCGCCAGTAAGTGCGCCGCAAAAGGTGTCCCCAGCGCCCGTGGTGTCCACCACATCGACCTGAAAAGAAGGCTGCGCCACCAGCGTGTTGTTGACCCATGCGCAACTGCCCCTTGCGCCCAACGTCACCACCACAGCGGGTACATCCAAGGCCTGCAGTGCGAGGGTAATGCTCAAGGATTGCTGGCCAGTTTTGGCTTGCACCACTTCAAACAACTCACCTTCGTTGACAACCAGCACATCCACGTTGGCCAATAAGTCACTGGGGAGAGGCTGCGCAGGCGCGGCGTTGAGCACCACCTGCACGCCAGCTTCGCGTGCGGCTTTGGCATAAAAAGCCACCGTTTGTAACGGTGTTTCCAGCTGCATCAACAAGTGGCTCACCCCAGTCAACGCGCCCACATGGCTGGCCCAATGCTCGGGACGCAGTGCTGCATTGGCACCTGGCGCAACCGTAATGGCGTTGTCACCGCCGCTGGAGA
>CALBWZ010000175.1 GCA_937893415.1 uncultured Comamonadaceae bacterium
TTGGGCCCTACTGGGTTTTGCGTGCCCCAGACCTGGTTTGAGCTGGGCCCTACAGGGTTTTGCGTGGTTTCTAGAGGGTCCATTTTCATTGTCGTTGGGCCCTACAGGGTTTTGCGTGCCCCAAACCTGGTTTGAGCTGGGCCCTACACGGTTTCACGTGGTGGTTCAGGCCTGGTTTTTGTTGGTCCCTGCAGTGTTTTGTGATGGCTCAAGCCTGGTTTTAGTTGGGCACTACAGGGCTTCGCGTGCCCCAGACCTGGTTTGAGCTGGGGCCTACAGGGTTTCGCGTGGTGGTTCAGGCCTGGTTTTTGCTGGGCCCTGCAGTGTTCTGTGGTGGTTTAGACCTGGTGTTTGTTGGGCCCTACAGGTTTTTGCGTGCCCCAGACCTGGTTTGAGCTGGGCCCTACAGTGTTTTGTGGTAGTTCAGGCCTGGTTTTTGTTGGGCCCTGCAATGTTTTGTGGTGGTTCAGGCCTGGTTTTTGTTGGGCACTACACGGTTTTGCCTGGCTCAGGCTCGTTTTTTTTGGGCACTACAATGTTCTGTGGTAGTTCAGGCCTGGTTTTTTGTTGGGCCCTGCAGTGTTTTGTGGTGGTTCAGGCCTGGTTTTTGTTGGGCCCTACAGGGCTTCGCGTGCCCCAGCCTTGGTTTGCGCTGGCCCTACAATGTTTTGTGGTGGTTCAGGCCTGGTTTTTGTTGGGCCCTACAGGTTTTTGCGTGCCCCAGACCTGGTTTGAGCTGGGCCCTACAGTGTTTTGTGGTAGTTCAGGCCTGGTTTTTGTTGGGCCCTGCAATGTTTTGTGGTGGTTCAGGCCTGGTTTTTGTTGGGCACTACACGGTTTTGCCTGGCTCAGGCTCGTTTTTTTTGGGCACTACAATGTTCTGTGGTAGTTCAGGCCTGGTTTTTTGTTGGGCCCTGCAGTGTTTTGTGGTGGTTCAGGCCTGGTTTTTGTTGGGCCCTACAGGGCTTCGCGTGCCCCAGCCTTGGTTTGCGCTGGCCCTACAATGTTTTGTGGTGGTTCAGGCCTGGTTTTTGTTGGGCTCTGCAGTGTTTTGTGGTGGTTCATGCCTGGTTTGTGTTGGGCCCTACAGTGTTTTTTGGTGGTTCAGGCCTGGTTCGAGCTGGGCCCTGCAGCGTTTTGTGATGGTTCAGGCCTGGTTTGCGTCGGGCCCTGCAGCGTTTGTGACGTTTCACGTCTGGTTTGAGCTCGGCACTGCTGTGTTTTGTGATGGTTCAGGCTTGGTCTGAAGTGGGCCCTGCACGCCGCTATTAAGAATCGAGCATTTCTAGCCCAGCCCTGGAATCGTGGTTTTCTTATTAAGCCGCTATTAAGAATCGAGCATTTCCTAGCCCAGCCCTGGAA
>CALBWZ010000176.1 GCA_937893415.1 uncultured Comamonadaceae bacterium
TGATGAGCGCCACACCGTTGTAGGTTTTTTGTCCCAGCCAACTCGCTTGCCAACCGGCCTCATTCAAAGCATCAACTGGAAACTTGTCCTGCGCCAGTTTCAGCTCTTGTAGCGCCAGCACATCAACTGGGTTTGCTTCCAACCAATCAAGCACCTGTTGCAGGCGAATATTGAGTGAGTTGACATTCCAAGTTGCAAATTTCATAGCTTGATTATCGGCTACCTGTAGCGTGGACCAACAACTTAAAAGGCATCAGTAGCAAAGTTGTCAGGAACGTATTCGCATTTGTTGGTGTTCACATACGACATGCGCAGTTCCACAGGGTGGTCATTGAAAGAATAGGCTACACGGGCTATTTGAAGAATAGGGGAGCCGGTTGCCAGCCCTAGCACTTTGGCGCACCTGGCACTGGCGTCCCATTGCGCTGTTCGTGTTTGAGTCGCTGTTTATTCTTGGCTGGATGGTTGTCGCTTTGAGTATTGGCCGCACGGTTTAACGCTGCATTTGCTTGGCTGAACCTGTCTCAGACGTTACCTACAACCCATGGGTTGGCTCTGAAAATAAAAGTTTGGTATCGTTGATTTTCTGTCGTATCAATGGTGTTGTGTCGTAGATCAATAGCAAGTAGAAATTCCCATGAGCATGCCCGTCCCATCTTCAAACGTTCAGCAACTAGCGCCTGAGGTTCAAACCCTGTTGGACGCTGAGGTCCAGCGACTAAGTGCCAACCGTGAACGCTGGGTTACCACCACTGTGGTCGAGCGCATTGCCATACTGGCTGAGATTAAAGAGGCACTGATGCCAGTGTCTAAAGACTGGGCTGAGACGGCTTCGCGTAAAAAAGGCATAGCCATTGGCTCGCCTTTAGAGGGTGAGGAGTGGTTATCTGGCCCATACACCGTCATGGGTTATTGCAACCAAATGATGGCGACTTTGTCGCAGGTACAAGGCAAGCATCACTTGGACAGCATTGCTGTGCGCCAGTTGTCTAATAAACAAGTGGTGGCCCGTGTGCTACCCCACTCCTTGTGGGACCATTTGTTGCTCAGCGGTGTGACAGTTGATGTATGGATGCAGCCCGACGTTACGCCTGATAATTTGGCGCACCACACCGCAGGTGTGTATGACACTGCCAGCACGGCGCATAAAACTGGCAAGCTGGGCTTGGTACTGGGTGCGGGCAACATTGCTGCCATTGCGCCACTGGATGTATTTCACAAGTTGTTTGCAGACAATGAGGTCGTCATACTCAAGATGAACCCAGTCAACGACTACCTGATTGATTTTCTCATCCCAGCTTTGAAGCCGTTGATTGACAGAGGTTTTTTGAGCATTGTTAAGGGTGCAACTGATGTGGGCCAATACCTGTGCAACCACCCGTTGGTGGAGTCTATTCACATCACGGGCGCTGGTGCTTCGCACGATGCCATTGTGTGGGGTGTCGGTGAAGCGGGTGTGGCCAATAAAAAGGGCAACACGCCCATCAACAAACGTGCCATTACGTCTGAGCTGGGTGCAGTATGCCCAACCATAGTGGTGCCAGGCCCATGGACGACTGCTGATATTCGTTTTCAGGCTGAGCAAGTGGCAACCCAAAAGTTGCACAACGCGGGTTTCAACTGTGTGGCCTGTCAGGTCATGGTGTTGTCTAGCGGATGGAATCAAAAAATCCAATTCCAAACTGAGTTGGAGCGTGTGTTGGCCGATGCCGAATCTCGGCCCTTGTACTACCCCGGTGCGCAAGACCGGCTAGACGGGTTTCTGGAGAACAACCCTAGCAGCCATCATGTCGCGCGCAAAGGTGTGTCCGACTTGCTGATTGCACCGTTGAAAACCGACAGCTCGTATGCTGCTAAAACCACTGAGGTGTTTGCGCCTGCGCTCAATGTGACGGAGATTGCCAGCAGTGACCCTGCGGCGTTCTTACAAGAAGCCATTCAGTTTGCCAATACGCAACTGTACGGCACGCTTGGTGCAAACATTGTGATTCACCCAGCCACCATTGCGCAAATAGGGCGACAGCGCTTGGAAGACATGTTGGTTGAATTGCGTTACGGCACCATTGCCATCAATGCGTGGACAGGTTTGGGCTTTTTGTCACCGCAGGCCACGTGGGGCGCGTTTCCTGGGCACACCCTGCATGATGTGCAAAGTGGCATTGGTGTGGTGCACAACACGTGTTTGTTTGACAAGCCACAGCGCACAGTGGTTGAGGCGCCGTTTCGGCCTTTCCCGCGCAACATACTGAGTTTGTCTTTCACGTTGCTGCCACGACCACCGTGGTTCGTGACCAACCGCAAAGGAGGTGTGTTGGGCAGGTTGCTAGTGGCGTTTCAATACCGCCCAAGCTTGTTGAAAATACCACGCATTTTCCTCAACGCTTTGTTGGGCTAATGGCAAGTGAGTGAGCTGATGCTAGGTGTTTCTACACCTGGCGTTTCTTTACAACTGCTCTTATGTGTCAATTCCACTCTGGGTTTTCTCAAGCGTCACGAAGTCAAACTGTAGGCCCGCGTTGACGCCGTCTGCAACGGTGTTCACTTGGCGTGCAGTTTCAGTCCAGGCATTGTCAAAGGTAGGAGCAAAGGCGTCCCCTGGGTAGTCTGCGTGGAGGTGGGTGACTACGGCACGGTTGGCCAACGGCAAAGCTTGGGCATAGATTTGCGCCCCACCAATGACCCACACTTCAGGCGGTGATGGGGTTTGTTGTGCGCATGTGTGTAGCGCTTGTTCTACGCTGTTACATACCTGAGCGCCGTCAATACTTAAGTTTGCTTGACGGCTGACAACGATGTTGAGTCTTCCTGGTAAGGGACGAAATTTGGGCGGGAGTGAGTCCCATGTGTTGCGCCCCATTACAACGGGACAACCGCTGGTGTGTGCCTTGAAGTGGGCCAAGTCTTGCGGCAAGTGCCAAGGCAGTTGGTTGTTGTGACCAATGACGCGGTTGTTGGCTTGGGCAAAGATGAGGTTGATGCGCATGTCTAAATTTCTAAATCTTCAAATTTCTAAGGGTCGGGCGGTAACGTCTGGACGGCGGCTTGGTATGAGCACGGCCGCAATAGCGGCCATGCCAAAGACCAGGGCTGCAAAGTCTTGCCAGTGTGGCCATTCGCCCACAATAAATGTGGCCGTGAGCGTGCCCACCAAGGGCACCGCCATGATGCTCATGGCGCTGGTGGTAGGTGGTAAGTTGCGCGCCATACCAAACCAAATAATTTGTGCATAGCCGTAGTTAAATACAAACCCATAGACCAAGCTGGCCCACATGGCGCCAGAAAACGTGCTGGGTGACGGTGTGGGTTCAAAGGCAATGGCGAGCGCCCAAATACACATGCTGGACAGCAGCAACATCCACACGGTCAGGACTTCTGCCGACATGCTGAAAGTAGCGCGGCGCATGAGCAGCGTGCCTAAAGCCCACGACAAAGCCCCGGCTTCCATCCATAAAATACCCATATAGTTGCCCGATATTTGCTGCAACTCATGCCACAACAACAAGCCCACGGTGACTGCAACGCACAGCACAGCAACGGAGGTGCGCCTGTTGAGTGGCAGCTTAAATAGCAAAGCGCCCAGCAAAACGGTGTAGACCGGCATGGCAAAGCCCAAAATGGCCGCACGCCCAGACGCAAGTTCTTGTACGCCCATGATTGAAAAAACGTGCCACCCCAAAATGTTTGGCAGGCCCAGCCAGACGATGATGCGCCACTCGGTTTTGAGTGGGCTCATGCGGAAACCTTTGGCCCAAAAATACACAAACAACCACCCACCACCCACCATCATGGTGAAGGCACGAAAGTACAGTGGTGTGAGCTCTTGTAGTGACAACTTCATCATTGGCCAATTCACACCCCAAATGAGTGTGAGCGCCACCAAAGCCCAAGTTTGTTTGCGAGTGAGCATGAGGGCCTAGTCTGTTTTAGATGGCAACTGGCGCTTTGATGGCAGCGTGGTGCTCGTAGTCTTGGACGTCGAAGTCGTCAAACGTGTAGTCAAATATGCTGCCTGGACGGCGCTTGATGTGCAGTGTGGGGTAGTGAAATGGTGCGCGGCTCAGTTGCAGTTGCACCTGCTCATGGTGGTTGCTGTAGATGTGGCAGTCGCCACCTGTCCAGACAAAATCTCCCACGTCCAGGTCGCACTGCTGGGCCACCATGTGTGTCAGCAGCGCATAGCTGGCTATGTTGAAGGGCACACCTAAAAAGATGTCGGCACTGCGTTGGTACAACTGGCAACTCAAACGCGCTTTCTTACCGTCCACGGCCGGTGCGACGTAGAACTGGAAGAATGCGTGACAAGGCATCAGCGCCATTTTTGACAGCTCTGACACATTCCATGCGCTCACAATCATGCGGCGCGAATCTGGGTTGGTCTTGATGGTGTCCAAGACCTCGGCAATTTGGTCAATATGACCGCCATCAGGCGTAGGCCATGAGCGCCACTGTGCGCCGTAGACGGGGCCCAAGTCGCCATTGGGCGCGGCCCATTCATTCCAAATGCTGACGCCACGCTCTTGCAGCCACGTGGCATTGGCGTCGCCGCGCAAAAACCACAACAGCTCATAAATGATGGATTTGAGGTGAACTTTCTTGGTGGTCACCAGTGGAAAGCCTTCGTTCAAGTCAAAACGCATTTGGTGACCAAACACGCTGCGCGTGCCCGTGCCAGTGCGATCGGTTTTTTCTACACCTTGTGTAAACACATGGCGCATAAAGTCTTCGTATTGAGTTTTAACTGGCGGGTGGATCATGGCGGTTGGCACTCACTTCATTTAGCAACCTTGAAGCATACCAATTCTTAGGGCCACGCATCCGTGCGGGATGTCAGATCTCCCTTTGAATGCCACTGTCACTGCCAGACTCGGCTTGGTGCGGGCTGGGCCTGGTAATCCAGGCGGGGCTAAATCGAGGGGCTGCGCTCTAAAATGCGGCCAGGGTTCAGTATGCCTTGGGGGTCTAAGCTGTCTTTGATGGCCCGCATCATGGCCAAAGCGGTGGCGTCCTTGTAGTTGGGCAGGGTGTGGGCTTTGAGGGTGCCTATGCCGTGCTCGGCCGATATAGAACCACCAAACTGCTGCACGGCGTCAAACACCAGCGTGTTGACAGTGCTTTCGTGTTGTTGCAAAAAAGCCTGGCCGTCGACCCCGGACGGGGCCTGTACGTTGTAATGCAAGTTGCCGTCACCCAAATGCCCAAAGTTGACAAGGCGCATACCGGGTATGGCTTCAACCAGCACGTCAAAGGTATGGTCTACAAACTCGGCAATACGCGAAATTGGAATAGAAATATCGTGTTTGATATTCAAGCCTTCAGCGCTTTGCGCCAGCGGTATGTGTTCGCGTATCTGCCACAGTTGCTGGGCTTGGTTGATGGTTTGCGCCACCACCACATCGTCCGCCATGCCCTGCTCTAAGGCATCTTCCAGCATGATCTGCAGTTGCTCACTGGCAACGTGAAAGTCGCCGTTGCTAGAGAGTTCTACCAAGGTGTAGTAAGCCCCGCTGCCCAGCAAAGGTATAGCTGGGCTGGCGAAGTGCTTGGCCACCAGCTCAAGGGCAAACTGCCCCATGACTTCAAAGCCAGTTAAGCCGTCGCCCAAACGTGACCTGGCCAATGCCAGCAGTTGCACCCCTGCTTCAAGGTTGGGTTGGGCAACCCAAGCCACACAGCGGCTGGCTGGCTGGGGATACAGCTTCAGCGTGGCGGCGGTGATGATGGCCAGCGTGCCTTCGCTGCCAATGAGCAGGTTTTTCAGGTCATAGCCAGTGTTGTCTTTGCGCAAGCCGCCTAAGCCGTGCCAAATGTCGCCAGTTGCAGTCACGGCCTCAAGGCCCAAACACAGGTCGCGTGCATTGCCAAAGCGCAGCACTTGTGTGCCGCCGGCGTTGGTGGCGAGGTTGCCGCCAATGGTGCAGCTGCCTTGTGCCGCCAAGCTCAGAGGGAAGTAAAAACCTGCATCGGCAGCGGTTTGTTGCACCGTTTGTAGAATGCAGCCTGCCTCCACCGTGAGCGTCAGGTTGGCCTCGTCAATGGCTCTGACCTGGTTCATACGGGTCAGGCTCAGCAAGACCTGTGTGCCTGATGTGTCGGGCACAGAGCCCACTACAAGACCAGTGTTGCCACCCTGCGCCACGATGGCAATGTGGT
Source organism: uncultured Comamonadaceae bacterium (assembly GCA_937893415.1). GTDB lineage: Bacteria > Pseudomonadota > Gammaproteobacteria > Burkholderiales > Burkholderiaceae_C > RS62. The sequence continues at coordinate 6,151 of CALBWZ010000176.1, forward strand.
GGGCTGCACATACTTTTACGACGGCGGCTACTTGTGCCGTATTGGCTGGACGCACCACAGCCAATGCTTTGCCTTCGGCACGTTTGCGCCAGTCGTTGACGTAAGCCGATAGGTCACCGTCCACCAGCACGTGGGCATTACCAACGGCGGCGCGCAGTTGGTTGAGGACTGTGGTGTTGGCCATGCTCATTGGCTACCGGTTGTGGTTATGCCATCGGTCGAATCGTCAAGTTGCGGGTTTGCCAATGCGTTGGCGCGCGCCGTTTGGAAACGCCAGCGCACATGCAAGGCAACCGCTACAAACAAACTCAGGCACAGCATGGTTTGACCAAGTGCCAAGCCTGCAGACAAGCCTTTGTCTGACCAAGCCCTGACCACGCCTTCGGTGAAGTACACCCATATGAGCAAGCTCATCCAGCGGTAGGTGTACATGCGGTTTTTTAGCAAGCCAGATATTGGGATGCACAGCGGCAACACTTTTAAAGCCCACCAAGAGCCACCTTCGCGCAGGGGCGCCAGCCACAGCTCCCATGACAAACCCAGGGCAATGAGACCAAAGAGGCTGACAACGGCCACCCAGCGGGTGAAGTCAATGCGGTTAGATGGGTGGGGCAGTGTTGGGGAGGTATCTGTGCTCAAAAGGCTTCTCGTTGTGGTTGGAAATACAGCCATGTTTAGCGGTTACGCCATAGACCTTTGGCAGGTGCTGCTGTAGGAGCGTCTTGATGGCATGATACCGGCATGAAGCAATGGCAGTCTGCAACTCAAGTTTGGCAACGTTTTTGGCAAGACGTGGTGGGCGACTTGCGTCGTTTTCCGTGGCGGAACACGGGCATTACCCTGCGGGAGCGCTTTCGTGAAGACCGACTGGGCCAAACCGCGAGCAGCTTAACCTTCACCACAGTAATGGCTTTGGTGCCGTTGTTTACCGTGGGTTTGGCTATTTTTAGTGCATTTCCCATGTTTTCTCGCTTCGAAGGTGGGATTGAAAAGTGGCTGGTACAAAGCCTGGTACCTGACCAAATTGCCCGCACTGTGCTCAAGTACTTGCATCAGTTTTCGTCCAAGGCAGGTGAGTTGGGTTGGCTCGGTGCTGTGGTGTTGCTGATCACGGCTTTGGCCCTTATTTTGACCATTGATCGCAAGCTCAATGATATTTGGCGGGTGCGCAAACTGCGCCCACTGTCGCACCGCGTGCTGACCTACTGGGCAGTCCTGACACTTGGACCGCTCATGCTGGCCATCAGCGCTAGCGTGACCACTTATTTGTTTTCAGCCAGCAAAGGCCTGATTACAGAGCCCTCTGTCAGCTGGGTCTGGGTGTTGGACGTGTTTGGGTTTGTGGCAATGGCCTCTGGTTTGGCTGCGCTGTACCATTTCGTACCCAACGCCCGCGTGCGCTGGAGCCATGCTTTCATCAGCGGTTTGCTGGTCTCTGCCGCGATTGAAGTGGTGAAGCAAGGCTTGGGCTGGTATTTGGGCAAAGTGCCCTCGTATGCCGCCGTTTATGGCGCATTTGCTACCGTGCCTATTTTGCTGATTTGGATTTACTTGGCGTGGGCCGTGGTGTTGTTGGGCGCTGTCGTAGCGGCTTACCTGCCCAGCTTGCTGCGTGGCGTGGCCAGACGCAGTGACCAACCCGGTTGGGACTACCAACTGTCACTAGAAATACTGTCGCAACTGCAAGCCGCCCACGCTGGGCCTGGCCATGAACCGTCAGATACCACCACACTGGCTCGAGGTCTCAGCGCCGAAGAGTTGGCTGTCGCCCTGCGTGTCGATGCCCTCCACATAGTAGCGCCTATGGACGCTTTGCTGGAGCTGGACTGGGTGGGCCGCTTAGACGAGGAGGAAGCCCGCTATGTGTTGCTGGTCAACCTCTCACGCATGCCGCTGACACCTTTGGTGCAAGCCTTGTTGTTGCCCTTGTCAAGTGAAAGCAAAGCCATGTGGGCCACCAGCGGCTGGGGAGAGACTTGCGTTCAGCAGGCACTGCCAAGTGGCGAGGTGTTGCATCAAGCGTGATGTGGCTAGACAGGCCCGCAGCTGAAGGGCACAGACATAAACCCTCTAAAGCGTGCGCGTTGTGAGCGCAGGGGTTGGCCACGCAGTTCAAAGTTAGGAAAGCGCCTTAAAAACCCTGCAATGGCCACCCGACCTTCCAGTCTTGCGAGGCTAAGCCCCGCACACTGGTGAATGCCAAACCCAAAAGCCAGGTGTTTGTTGGGCGTGCGGTTCAGGTGTAGCAGGTCTGGTTGGTCAAAAACGGCAGGGTCACGGTTGGCAGCGCCAATGCACAGGGTGATCAGGCTGCCTGCCGGTATGGCTTGGCCGCCTAACACTGCGCCAATTGTGCTGGCCACCACGCTGCGCCGATTGCCAAGTTGGTTGGAGGATTCAAACCGCAAAAACTCATCGGTGGCCAGCGCCATGATGTCGCGTTCTTGCGCGCTTGCGGGCTCGCATTGGCTGAGGTTTTGAAGCAACTGCGCGCGCTGCTGCGGGTGCTGCGACAAGCAAACCAAAGCGTTGCCTATTAAATTGGTGGTGGTTTCGTGACCTGCGTTGAGCAAAAAAATGCAGTTTTGTAGCAGCTCAACCTCGCTTAAGGGCTCGCCGTTGAGGTCATTGTCACTGTGTATGAGGCGCGTTAGCACGTCGCGCTGCGGGTCACCTGGTGAGGTGCGTCGGTGCGCCACCAGTTCTTTTAAGTAGGCGGTAAATGCCAACACGCTGTCATTGCCTAAGCGCTCTTGCTCAGCTGTTAAGCGCGGCTCTAGCGCGCCCAAAATGGCCAACGACCACGCCCGCAAAGGGCCCCGTTCTTCAGTC
>CALBWZ010000177.1 GCA_937893415.1 uncultured Comamonadaceae bacterium
GCGACCAACACCACCGGCAGATGTGGCTGAGCTGCGCCAGCGAGAGACGACATAATTTGAGCCTCTTGCGCGATCCCCACATCGGCCATCAGCCACGCCTCACCTTGGTGATTGGACACACGTAAGACGCAGGCGTGGGCGTTGCGCAGTCGCCTGTCCGTTGGCGGCCAGCCACTTGCGCGTGCCACTTGTGCAGTGGGATGCATCCACTCAAACAACACACCATCCCAGCGCCAAGACTGCTGCGAGTAACAAGGTAAAACCCTGTGCTTGCTGCCACCAGCTGGTGCAAACGACGACCACACCACAGCCTGATCGGCCACGCCAGATGCCAGCACAGCCGCACCACCACCGACATGGTCGTTGTCAGCGTGGCTTAACACCACGGCGTCTACATGGTCGCCAGTTGCCATGAGGTGCGGCACGATCACAGCGCTCCCCGTATCAAAACCATTGGCATAACTTGGCCCAGCATCAAACAACAAGGTGTGTGCATGCGTGCGCACCAGGACGGCACTGCCCTGGCCGACGTCAAAAGCCAACAGCTCGAACTCTCCAAGCCCAGGCCGGGGTGGTGTGTACAGCACGGCAACGACACACACAAACCCCAGATGCACCCGCCATGTTGGGCTACATGGTTTGGCCAACGTAAAGACAACTGCAGAGACCAAAACAGCCAACCACAAGGGCAGCGCAGGCGGCTGAATCACAGCCCAAGGCAATTGCTGCGCCCACTCCAAAGCTACAAACAGGTGGTGGACAACTGGCACCACAGCGCTCCACGCGCTGCTGAACAACAAGCCCAGCATGCCCAAGGGCAGCACCACAAAACTGACCAACGGGATAGCCAGTAAATTAACCGCCACACCCACGACAGACACCTGACCAAACAACAGCCACGTCAAAGGTGCAAGCACCACGCTCAAGCGCCATTGCACACGCCACACACTGGCGAGCTCAGTGCCCAAGCGACTAAGCCACGTCGCAGCCACCTGGCGTGGTTGACTCACGACACCCAACAGCACGGCAACAGCTACAAAACTCAACCAGAACCCAGCACTGAGGACTGACCAAGGGTCCCATGCCACCACAATGGCAAGCACCCACAACCACACCACTGGCCAGGACCAATGCAACCCCAAGGCCTTTAAGCCCACCCATACAAACAACATCAATACGGTGCGTTGAGCGGGTACACCCCACCCTGAGAACAAGGCATAAGCTGTCGCCAGCAATGCCGCACACAACGCAATCACTGCAGGTGTATTGGGTATAAATCGAAAGTGGACATGCATACATCGGGCACCAAGTACACGCCAGAACCACCACAAAACTGTATGCGCAAGCCAAGCAAACATGGTGATGTGCAAACCAGAAATACTGACCAAATGGGCGATGCCAGTGTCTCTAAACAAATGCCAATCTGCACTCGCAATAGCTTGCTGGTCACCGACCACCAGAGCACTGATCAACGCACTGACCCGCGGGTGAGCTGCCAGGGTCTGCGCAATGCGCTGTCGGGTTGCATCGCGCCAAACCAACCAACCCCATGAGCCGGTTGGCACAAGCAGCGCAGGTTTCAATGCTTGTTTGTCATTGACATAACCAACCGCATTTAAACCTTGCGACCAAGCGTGCAACTCCCAATCGAAACCTGTTGGATTGCGCTTGCCATGTGGCGCTTTTAAACGCACAGGCAACTCCCACTGCTGCCCGGCTTGTATGTCGGGCATGAGGCCTGTAAGCGCATCACCACGCTCACGGTGATACCAAGACAAAGTCAGCCTGGCGGGCCACTGCTGCCACTGCGGCAACGCCACACCATTAGCGTCTGTCAAGCCATCGGAAACGGCCGCGTTGCTGGGACTGACACCACCACCATCTCCAGACATTGTGGGCACGTATAGGTGCGATACATCAAATTGCCAGCGCGTTGCCACCGCGTCCCCGTGCACCAACGACGACACACGCCCTCGCACCAACACCGTTTTTCCTTCAATGGCGCTGTCGATGGCTAAAGCTTGACGGTAGGTACCACGCAAGCCAGACGATGCAAATGCCAACAACACCAGTGACAACACCGCAGTCAGCACCACAGTCAATGCCATGACAGTCGATTGCGCAGACCCACTTGTTGGTCTACCGCTTGCAGAAGCCGTGGCATAACAACTGCCACCAACAACCAAAGCTACGGCTACAAACGCCACCAGCCAATAGGTTGGCCTCGACCACAAGGATGGCTGGTACATCAGAGAGGCCACACCAAGCAGCCAAGCAAGAGGGCACCACACCAACCAAGCAGCTGGCCATGTTAAGAGGCGCTCAATGGCTCGGAAAGGCACGGTTGTCATGTCGGCTGGTGGTATGGGTGTAGGCGTGGGTGATGGGCAGTTTGGCAAGACGCATTGGCTTGTTGTTGTGAGAAGTAGCGCAAATTAGCCGCAGTCTTGCCCGCATATGGCGCCAAGCAAGGTCTAGAATTAACACTTTCAAACTAGCACCAGCAATCGGAGATAACCATGAGTGTTTACACGCAATTAAAAGAACTTGGCATTGAGTTGCCCCCCGTATCCGTTCCGGCTGCGGCTTACAAACCATTTGCGATAGCAGGCGACATGGTGTTTATCAGTGGGCATATTGCCAAGAAAGATGGCGCTGTATGGGTGGGCC
>CALBWZ010000178.1 GCA_937893415.1 uncultured Comamonadaceae bacterium
TTTACTGTCTCAGATTTGGCCTACAGCAGGCTGACTTATGCAGACCTTCCCTAACCAAATGCTTATGTTCGCGTTGGCGTGGCAAATGTACGACATCACGTCCAGCGCTTGGGTGGACCTAGTCAAATTAATAGACACCCGACTCCTCTAAAGACTGGTGATGCAAGCGCTCGAATTCGACAGGTGTGATCCAGCCATTGTTTGAATGTCTGGGAATTCGATTGTAGTAATGCCAAATGTATTCAAAGACGATCTGACGGGCCTGCTCCCGCGTCGCTAGACGCGTGCTGGCCGCATGGTTGACAACTTGTTTATTATCGGCCGCAACTTTGCAAAGTTATTGGCTGGCATATCAACAAACTAGTGTTTTTAACTGTCATCATTTGATTTGTAAATCAGGGGTGACATGTTCAGAATTATGGGTGGTGAGCGTTTCTGTTTCCCAAGGTTGCTGACTCGATATTGAGTTCAAAAATGCGCAACCCTTGTTTTTTTATATCTCGATGCCGTGTGCGCAGTCAAAAAATAAGCATCAATTTGCACTTCACACTTGAATCCGCCGCGTGCTCTGCATAACCCGATATCTTGATGGGTTGCTGCTTGATAGTTGCTTTTTCTCCGCTCATGTCTCGCAGAAAGAGGGGATTGCCCTCTTGACTGTATTTTTTTCAAGTGTTATTTTCCAAAATAAAAAAGTAAAAACTTGCAGGAGTTACACATGTCTTTCGCAACCATTAGCAATTGGGAAAACGCTCCTGGTATTGACAATGAACAGCTACAGCTAACCATAAGACAAACATATGTTTCTGCTGTTCTGGGTCTTGGAGCCTCAGATGTTTACTTCGTTCAAACCTCTGCAACCACATCAACAACTTTTACTGTGTACCCAGATCAGGCCAAGGCTGATGCTGCTAAAAAGAGGCAGGATACTGTCCGTGCCCACGTTGCCGGTGAATTGGGAATAAAAATGATCAGCGACGCGCGTGGCAACGTATTTGCTTCTGGAAAAGTGATGCCACTTTAAAAAAATATGGTGTTAGGCATTTTAGATTCGACAATTGGTACGGCTGAGCTCAATATTTACACTATAAAAAGGTCAGGCTTGGTTCATTGGAGCCTCTGCCTGTTGTTTTTTTTAATCTGTGCATGTTGAGTGTTGACATGCGTAGAGTGTTCGATTCCCGCCTTCGCTGTATCAACTCAACAGTCATTGTTTCATGTGTAAGACCAGGCTTAAGCAAATTACCTAGGATTCCAATATGTATGTACAAGCTAATTTAAAATGCTCGGCATTGTATTGTTGATGACCTGCTAAGTTAATCATTTTGTCCGGATTTAACAGGGTTTGTCCTAAAAAATTCGATTGTATGCATCAACGCAGTACTGGTTTAGAGCGTTGCGTTTCTCATAGTGGCAGGCATCGGT
>CALBWZ010000179.1 GCA_937893415.1 uncultured Comamonadaceae bacterium
AGTGCAACCTAACCAGCGCATGGGGGTAGTCCACTATATCAACGCGCAAGTCATAAGCTTGTCCAATGGTGATGCCAATTTCTTCTTGCAGTTCACGGCGAAGCGCTTGTTCAACCGTTTCGCCAATTTCCAGCTTGCCACCAGGAAATTCCCAGTAACCGCCATAGTCTTTATCGCTCGGGCGCGTGGTGAGTAAATAGTACCCATCAGCGCGCATCAATATGCCAACAGCCACATCAACCACTGTGCGCGGCTTACCTCGCATTTCAGTCCCGCGGCTGTGCTGCGGATCAGCCACTAAAATAGTACTTTGAGTCACCTACTTATGACTTCAGGTCATGCTGTAACGACGCATAATCGCGGGCAAATTGGTACGCCACGCGGCCACTGCGCGAACCGCGCTCAAGTGCCCACAACAAAGCGTGCGGCTTGGCAGCCTCAACGTCAACCTGCTGACCAACAAAGTGCTGCAACCATTGGTTGGCAATCACAACATATTCGTCTTGACTGAATGGGTAGAAACTCACCCACAAGCCAAAGCGCTCAGAGAGCGATATTTTTTCTTCCACGCCCTCGCCTGGGTGAACCTCACCGTCTGGCGTGTGTTTGTAGCTGAGATTCTCACTCATGTATTCAGGCAACAAATGACGCCGATTACTGGTAGCGTACACCAGCACGTTTGCACCGCTGGCCGCAATAGAGCCGTCCAAAATTGACTTCAGAGCTTTGTAAGCAGGGTCACCGTCTTCAAAACTCAAGTCATCGCAGTACACAATGAAGCGCTCGTCGCGATTGGCAACCAAATCCACAATATCGGGCAAGTCAACGAGGTCGTTTTTATCAACCTCTATCAAGCGCAAACCATGAGCTGCATAAGCGTGCAAGCAGGCTTTAATCAAAGACGATTTGCCGGTACCGCGTGCGCCAGTTAACAGCACATTGTTGGCCGGCAGACCCTTCATGAAATGCTCAGTATTGCGTCGAATTTTTTCTTTTTGATCGTTTATTTCTTGCAGGTCGTCGAGCGCCATTGGCGCAACGTGGGCTACAGGCACCAACTGTGCGCCACCTGCCCGCGTACGCCTATATCTAAAAGCTATGCTTACAGACCAGTCTGGCTCTATTAAAACTTGGTGCTGCTGCGATGTCTGCAAGTGCGCGATCAGCGTGTCTGCACGCAGTATCAGTTGTTGCAACAAGGCTTGTGTGGTGTCTGCGGTCATGGCTTTAATGGCTGGCGGGGCTGGGAACAAAAAATCAGCTGCGGTAATCGGCGTTGATGGTGACATAGTCGTGGCTAAAGTCACATGTCCACACTGTATCTACACAGCTACCGCGTCCTAAATCAATACCAATCGTGATTTCAGGCTTGGCCATAACCAAGGCGCCACTGGCTTCGGTATAGCTAGGATGGATACCACCTTTGCTGGATACGTGGACGTCATCCAGATGCACGTTGACATGATCAACATTTAAGTCAGCAATACCAGCGTAACCAATTGCTGCCAATATGCGGCCTAAATTAGGGTCGCTGGCAAAGAATGCCGTCTTAACCAAGGGAGAATGGGCCACCGCATAAGCCACTTTCAGGCACTCTTCTGTGTTGGCCCCACCCGCCACACGTATGGTGATGAATTTGGTCGCACCCTCGCCGTCTCGCACAATGGCATGTGCCAAGAACTGAGATACAGCAAACAAAGCCTCTAGCAAGGCTGGTGCTTCAGCCCAATTTGTAACTGGTGGGTGCCCGGCTTGACCAGTGGCCATGACCACAAAACTGTCGTTGGTGGAAGTGTCGCCGTCCACGGTTACGCGGTTGAACGACTGGTCGGCCATGCGCTGGGCCAAACCCTGCATCAGGGTGGGCGCAATGGCTGCGTCGGTGGCCACAAATCCCAGCATGGTCGCCATGTTTGGGCGAATCATACCGGCACCTTTGGCAATACCAGTCACCGTAACGGTGTGCCCGTCAACCACGCATTGGCGGCTGACAGCTTTGGGCTGCGTGTCAGTCGTCATGATGCCCATCGCAGCATCCAGCCACGCATCGGTTTGCAAGCTGCCGCAAGCTGCCGCAATGCCGGCGTTCACACGGTCTATGGGCAGAGGCTCCAAAATAACACCCGTAGAAAACGGCAAGACTTGCTCAGACCTTATACCTAAAGCACTGGCCGCTGTTTGCGTCATAGACAGGGCGTGCAACATACCAGCAGCGCCAGTGCCAGCATTGGCATTGCCCGTGTTAATAGCCAAAGCACGCACGCCTAGACCTGCCGCTATGTGTTGTTGGCACACGCGAACCGGAGCAGCACAAAAGCGGTTGCGCGTGAATACAGCATCAACCACCGTACCCGCATCTAGAGCGCACACGCTCACATCTTTCCGATTGACTTTTTTAACACCCGCTTGAACAACACCCCAACGCACACCTTTTACAGGCAGTACATCGCTGGCATTTGGCAAAGGCAACAACACTGGCATGTGAAAACTCCTAGACCTACATCAACGTTAAACCAGCGCCCCGTGGCAATGTTTGTATTTTTTGCCGCTACCGCACGGACACGCCTCGTTGCGCCCCACGCGGGGGACGTCGTCTGCTCTAGGACCTAGACCAGTGGCAAGTCCGTTGGCGTCAAAAATTTTAGACTCACCGCTGCCAGTTGGCGCGGCGTATTGCACCGCCCCTATCTCTTCGCCGCGAGCGCTGATGGCCGCTGCAGCAGCTTCCACGTTTTCTGGCTCTGTCACACGTACATTCATCAGCACACGCGACACCTCGTTGCGTACGCTGTCCAACATGAGACCAAACAACTCAAAGGCCTCACGCTTGTACTCTTGCTTGGGCTGCTTTTGTGCATAACCGCGAAGATGAATACCTTGGCGCAAATAGTCCAGCGCGCTGAGATGTTCACGCCAATGACTGTCTAGGTTTTGTAACAGCACCATGCGCTCGAATTGGGTGAAGTTATCATCGCCAACTCGCTCTAATTTGGCCTCAAAACTAATGCGTGCAGCGTCCAATACCAATTGCACAATATCGGCGTCTTCAATCACATCAGCATTCGAAACTAT
>CALBWZ010000180.1 GCA_937893415.1 uncultured Comamonadaceae bacterium
GCCAGCAGCTTAGCTCCGCCGTCCCCATCCAAAAAGCTCTTGACCACCTTGAACTTGAACTCGGTTTCGTACTTCCTCATGTAACCCCCTTTAAGTTTGTCCAACTCTTGGGGGTCAGTTCAAATACGGGGCGATTCACTTCGCCATCAACCCCAGAGTCCATCCAACTTTGCCGCTCTTGATGCGTCGCCCTGTAAGCAAGGTCGATTCTCTCCGCCCAATTTGCCTAATCAGTTTTTTGAAATGAGACCACCACGTAGATGACGCGGCCCGACGTATGGATACAATGATTTTCACTACAGTCAATAAGGAATTCACATGCAGGCAATTTCAAGCAAGCAGATGCTTAAAAGTGCTATTTTTGTCAGTGCTGCGCTGATGGTGCTGTCAGGTTGCTCCGATGCAGGCCCGCCGGTTGCGAGCAACGCCTCGTGCAAGTTGAAGAGCTCCAATGTTGAGTACGATAAATCGCGTATGTGCGTTTACACCTGTCAAGGTGGCGAGCTTGAAGGAAGAACTCGCACGGCTGCACAAGGCCCTTGTCTTGATTTCGTACCAAGTGCTAAATAATTGCATCGGCTGTTGATTCGCCAGTCGGTGTGGATTTGGTTAAAAGATTGGTTAGATAAAAGTTTCAATGTTGCCACGGTGTTTTTCAACACCTTGATGCCGGTCATGGTCAGCAGGCCAATGTGAACGGCGGTGAAAAATCAGGTGACTCTCCTCGCACAGAACCCTAAAGACCCGGTATAGATGTGTTTTCATTTCTTGTCTGCCTGTCCCTAATTCCTTGGGTTAGTGGGACAGGATTGGGACAAGATGTCCAAACCCGAGTGCGCCATAGACTGACCATCCGACACACGTCTAGGGCAATGCGTTCTCGCTAAGGACATACACGCTGTGTGTCGGGATACTGGCTTAAGACTGCTTAACTCGCGCGCTCACTGTGGCAACACCCGCCAATGCAGCAGACCAGCCCGTCACTAGCCTTGGCCTAGAGGTTCGATAGGGGGGTGTTAGCCACTCAGACATTGTTGTACCAGCCCAGATACAAAGTGGGGTGATTTGAGAAGGTGTTAACAGCTAGGGCCTCTCCACATGACAAGTAACCCAACTGCCAGCCTAGCCCAAGCTGTTGCTTCAGTAAGAGACTTGACGCACTTGCTGATGCTGGGTTGGTCTGTGCGACGAACGTGTGCTTGGAGGGATGAGCCGTGGTGTTTGATAGACGCCATGTGTGTACCCTGTGTGTAATACACGCAGGAAACTCATGGCCTACAGCGGTGAAACAGGCGCATTGGCTTCTGATTGCGAATGCGCTGCTCTACCAACTGAGCTACACCGGCACATATGACATGACATCGCTCACAACGGCTTGCACATTACCAACACCATGCCCACCGAATCCGGTGAACGGTCGCTATCTCGATAGATTGCGCGTCTGCAGTACCTGCTTTTTTAGGTAGCTGACGTTTTGAGGTGGTTGGGGTTGTCGTGGTGGTAGGTTGTGACGCGCTCAACCTCGTTTTTACTGCCCAACACCACACTGACGCGTTGGTGTAAGGCTGTGGGAACGATGTCCAAAATACGCTCATGCCCGTTGGTGGCAGCACCACCAGCTTGCTCAATGAGCCAGCTCATGGGGTTGGCCTCATACATCAGGCGCAGCTTGCCAGCCTTGTTGGGCTCGCGTTTGTCCCACGGGTACAGGAACACCCCGCCTCGTGTGAGTATGCGGTGGATGTCTGCCACCATGCTGGCAATCCAGCGCATATTGAAGTCTTTACCGCGCGAGCCGTCAGCGCCTTGCAAGCACTCATCTATGTAGCGTTTAACTGGTGCATCCCAATGCCGCATATTACTCATGTTGATGGCAAACTCTTGCGTGTCAACAGGTATGCGAACGTTTTCAGATGTAAGCACAAACGAGCCCTGTTCTCGGTCTAGTGTGAACATGGCCACACCGTTGCCGACAGTCAGCACCAAGGTCGTTTGCGGACCGTAGACGCAGTAGCCTGCGGCAACTTGTGTGTTGCCGGCTTGCAAAAAGTTCTCTTCTGTAACCCCTGCAGAATTGTCAGGCTTTTTGAGGACACTGAAAATAGTGCCAATGCTGACATTGACATCGATGTTGCTCGAGCCATCCAATGGGTCAAACAGCAGCAGGTATTCGCCTTGGGGGTAGCGGTTGGGTACCAAGTGGATACCGGCCATTTCTTCGCTGGCCATGGCCGCCAAGTGGCCGCCCCACTCATTGGCTTCAATCAACACCTCGTTGGCGATGATGTCCAGTTTCTTTTGAATCTCGCCTTGAATGTTCTCAGTTTCAGTTGTACCCAGTACGCCGCCAAGTGCACCTTTGGTCACTGACAGGCTGATGCTCTTGCACGACCGTGCCACCACTTCTAGCAGCAAACGCAGTTGCGGTGGCAGAGAGCCATGTGTTCGCTCTTGTTCAATGAGGTAGCGGGTGAGGGGAATTTTTTGGGTGGCCATGACGTGCTTTCTAGTTGGGCTGTGAGCTGTGAGCTGTGTGCGCTGGGTGTTTATGTTGTGGCCAAGGCGCGACCAACCACTTCGCGCACGTCGGCGCTGAGGTTGGGTTTGGCAGCCACGCGTTCAATGGCGGCGTGAGCCGCCGCTTTGTAGGGCTGCGCCAAAATTTCCCAGCGGTCTAGCGCGCGAGCCAAACGTGCTGCTATTTGTGGGTTGAAGGGGTCTAGCTCCAGCACCTTGTCTGCCCACAGCACGTAGCCTGCGGCGTCAAGGCGGTGGAAGGCGGCAGGGTTGGCTTGGCAAAAGGTAGACAGCACGCTGCGCGCGCGGTTGGGGTTGCGCATGCTGAAATCAGGGTGCTTGAGCAGTTGTTTCACATTGGGTAGCACGTTGCCCATGCGGTCTGTGCGCGCGCTTTGCAAGGCAAACCACTTGTCCAAAACCAAGGGTTCGTTGTGAAACAGATCATAAAACTTGGCCAAGACGTGGTTGGCTTCTGGACTGTCCGCGTGCACCAGCGATGCCATGGCACCAAAGCGGTCTGTCATGTTGTTGGCATTCGTAAACCGCTGCAGTGCTGCATTGGCCCATGTGTTACCGCCATCTGATTGCTCAGCCAATACCAAGTTGGCCAATGCCAAATTGGCAAGTGCTCGCCTGCCCATGCTGGTGGCGCTTGTGTCAAACGGTTGTGTGGCGTTG
>CALBWZ010000181.1 GCA_937893415.1 uncultured Comamonadaceae bacterium
CAACCCCTGTAGGGCGGATATTGGCTGGTTATTTGGTGTGTGTTTTAGAGCGGCTCACACGAATGAGCTCGTCGGCTATGAGCGCAATGGCTCCAACGCTGATGGCAATATCTGCAACGTTGAATGAGGGAAAGTGGCCTTTGTAAAACACGGGTGTGAGCCAGTTCCAGTGGAAGTCCAGAAAGTCCACCACATAGCCATGCATGATGCGGTCTAGGACGTTGCCCACTGCGCCACCTAAAATACAACTCAGAGCAAATGCAAACAAAGTTTGCCCGTACTGGGTTTTAAGCATCCACACAATCCACACTACAGTGGCCAACGCAATACCGGTAAAGAGCCACCGTTGCCAGCCGCCTTCAGTGGCCAAAAACGAAAATGCTGCACCGTGGTTGTGCACACGCACGATGTTGAAAAAGTCTGTCACCACTACCCCTGCGCCAGTGGTGAATTCCGACATGATGAGGGCTTTGGTGAACTGGTCTATAACGACCAGCATTGTGGCCATTAACAGCCATATACCAAATGAGTTTTTCTGTTTACGTTCAAACATGCGTTGCGTGTAGGTGGGCGGTTTATGAGTGGAGGTGACTGGTGTTTTTCAAGTGACCTGCATGGCTGTTACAGGATGCCGTGTACGAATGCCCTCAGGGGCATGTTATTGCAGTTTAATTTAATTTCCAATTATTAATACTTATTAATAAGAAATATTGGCTATACAGCGTGAACAGATGCTTGGGTGTGCAGTGCTGACGCCTACATTGGCCACATAGTGCCAGCAGCGTTCGCACTTGGTGTTGCTTGACACCATAACAGCCACACGCAGTTCGTCGCTTTCCTCCAGCGTGACTTGTGAGGTGATGAACACAAAGCGCAAGTCATTGCCGAGGCTTTGCAACAGCGCCAAGTCTGTGGGTGGTGCGCCAATCACCAGCTCAGCTTGCAAGGATGAGCCGACTTCTCCAACTGCGCGGCGCTCCTCAATGGCCTTATTGGCGGCTTCGCGTAAGTCGCGAATGCGTGCCCATTTGGTTTGCAGTTCAGGGTCGGCTTTGGGCAACTCATGGAAGGTTTGTACAAACACAGAGCCTTGGTCTGGGGCCAAAATGGCCCATGCTTCTTCAGCTGTAAACGACAAAAAGGGCGCCATCCAGCGCACCAAAGCTTGTGTGATGTGCCACAACGCTGTTTGGGCGCTGCGCCGCTCTAGCGAGCCAGGAGCGGATGTGTATAAGCGGTCTTTGAGCACGTCCAAGTAAAACGCACCCAAGTCTTCAGAGCAATAAACCTGCAGCTTGGTGACCACAGGGTGGAATTCATACTGGTCGTAATGAGCCAAAATATCAGTTTGCATGGTGGCCGCTCTGCCCAAAGCGAAGCGGTCAATTTCCAGCATGTCGTCGAATGCAACGGCGTCGGTGGCGATGTTGAAGTCGCTGGTATTGGCCATTAAGAAGCGCAGCGTGTTGCGTATGCGGCGGTAGCCGTCCACCACGCGCGCCAAAATTTTGTCGTCAATGCCCAAGTCACCAGAGTAGTCGGTTGAGGCGACCCACAAGCGAATAATTTCGGCACCCATCTTGGTGCTAATGGTTTGCGGCGCTACCACGTTGCCAACGCTTTTACTCATCTTGCGGCCTTGGCCGTCAACAGTAAAGCCGTGTGTCAGCAGGGCCTTGTAAGGCGCGCGTCCATACATGGCACAAGCGGTTAGCAATGACGAGTGGAACCAGCCACGGTGTTGGTCGTGGCCTTCTAAGTACAGGTCGGCCTCAGGGCCTGACTCGTGTGCACTGCCAGCGTGCGAGCCTTTGAGTACGGTGGTGTGCGTGGTGCCTGAGTCAAACCAGACCTCCAAAATATCTGTGCTCTTGGTGTAGTGTTGGGCCGTGTTAGCGGGTTCGCCAATAGCCGCCACAATGTCTGCCGCGTCTAGTTTGCTCCATGCCTCAATGCCGCCTTTTTCTACTACAGTGGCTGCAAGGTCAATGATCTCCGGTGTGCGCGGGTGCAACTCACCAGAGTTGATATCCATCAAAAATGGCAAGGGGACACCCCAACTGCGCTGCCGGCTGATACACCAATCAGGGCGGTTGGCAATCATGTCGCGCAAGCGTTTTTTGCCGTTTTCTGGGTGGAAGTCGGTTTGCTCGATCGCGGCCAATGCCAGCTCACGCAGGGTCTGTGGCGCTTTGTCTTTGGTAAACACGCCAATGCCGTCGTCCATGCGAATAAACCACTGGGCAGCAGCGCGGTAAATGACTGGCGTTTTATGGCGCCAGCAATGTGGGTAGCTGTGCTCGATATTGGTGGTCGCCATTAAACGCCCGGCTTCAGCCAGAACCTCAATGATGCGCGGTGCAGCTTTCCAAATATGCATACCGCCAAACAAAGGCAAGTCTGCTTCGTAGGTGCCGTTGCCTTGAACGGGGTTGATGATGTCATCAAATGCCAAGCCGTTGGCCACGCAGGAGTTGAAGTCATCCACGCCATAAGCGGGCGACGAGTGCACGATACCAGTGCCATCTGAGGCTGTGGCATAGTCGGCCAAATAAATAGGCGACATACGCGCGTAGCCTGCATCAACTTCAAACAAGGGGTGTTTGAACTCTAGGTGTTCTAGCGCTTGGCCCAAGCAGGTGGCCACCACTGTGCCAGTCAGTTGGTAGCGCTCCAGGCAACTGTCGACCAAGTCTTGCGCCAATAGCAAGTTACCTTTGCTGGTTTCAACCAAGGCATAGATGAGCTCAGGGTTGACATTGAGGGCTTGGTTGGCCGGAATAGTCCAAGCCGTTGTGGTCCATATGACGGCAAAGCTGCTCAGCGTTGGGTTGGGTAGGGCGCTCAAGCCAAAAGCGGCGCTGAGTTTGGCGTTGTCAGCGCACTCAAATGCCACATCCAGTGTTTGACTTTTTTTGTCGGCATATTCAATCTCAAACTCAGCCAATGAGCTGACGCAATCAAAACACCAGTGCACCGGCTTTAGGCCGCGGTACACAAAGCCCCGTTCCATCACACGTTTGAAGGCGCGAATTTCATTGGCCTCGTTGACAAAATCCATGGTGCGGTAAGGGTTGTCCCATTGGCCCAGCAATCCCAAGCGTTTGAAGTCTGCCATTTGCTGCGCGATTTGCTCTGTCGCAAAAGCGCGGCTTTTGGCTTGCATGTCGTCGCGTACCAACTTGCGGCCGTACAGTTTTTCAATGGCGTTTTCAATGGGCAGGCCGTGGCAGTCCCAGCCTGGAATGTATTGCGCATCAAACCCTGCCAGTTGGCGGGCTTTGACAATCATGTCTTTCAGCACTTTGTTAGCCGCATGTCCAATGTGAATGTGGCCGTTGGCGTAGGGCGGGCCATCGTGCAGCACAAATTTTGGCTTCCCCACACGCGCATCGCGCAGGCGCTGGTAAGTGCCTTTGGCTTCCCACTCAGCCACCCACTGCGGTTCACGTTTTGGCAAGTCACCTCGCATGGGGAATGCCGTGTCTGGCAGATTCAAAGTTTTGCTGTAGTCGGTTTTAACGGTGTTGTCGCTGGACATGTATGTGGTCTTTACTTGGAACAAAGAAGCGGCCTGTCACTGGTGTGCGTTGGCCTGCGCGCATGTAAGGTTGAGTAGATTTTTAAAAGCTAGCAGATCTTCAAATTCGGTCGAGCGTGGTTGACCGCTGCGTTTGCGTGTGGGTGGCATTGAATGCGTTGTTGGCATGGGTGGCCAGATGTGCTCGCGCATCTTGGCAGTCTTGTTTGATGCCTGCAATCAACGCATCGAGACCGTCGTATTTGCGTTCGTCGTGTAGTTTGTACAATAAATCCACCGCTATGATTTTACCGTAGGCTTCACCGCCAGTTAGCGCATC
>CALBWZ010000182.1 GCA_937893415.1 uncultured Comamonadaceae bacterium
ATGCTCGAACTTTCATTCAAGTTAATGCTCGTATCGGTGCTGTCTGTTGCGGCAATAGACGTTTGGCAACGGCTGTTTTACAAGCTTGGGGGTTTACCCCCGACCAACTGGAAGCTCATTGGTCGCTGGCTGCTGGTGCTGCTACGTGAACGCATTGTGTTTAACAAGTCTCTGTCAAACACCCCAGCTATTGCCGGTGAAGCTGCCGCAGGTTGGGTGCTGCACTACGCAGTTGGCGGTGTGTATGTGTTGTTTTACTACGTGCTGTGGAAACACGTCAGCCTACTCACCCCAACGCTTAGCGATGGCTTGGTGTTTGGCATTATCAGTGTTGTAGTGCCATGGTTTTTCTTCATGCCAGCCATGGGCGCAGGTCTGTTTGCACGCCATACCCCCCGTCCGTTATATGCATGCACCGCAGCCCTTGTGACCCACAGCGTATTTGGCATGGTGTTGGGTCACCTGTTGGGTGTGTTGATATAAAAAACAGGTGCATTCTCTAATGGCGCCACACCATCGGTCCCAATCAAGCCAGACAACACGCGCCTCATCACGCGCGAGGTGACGCATACAGGACAGTATGTGGATCTAGTAACTTGGGTCTAGGCATTTGTCAGCGCTGCACGCATGATTGACACGCAGCGCTACCCATATTCAGAACCTTATCGGATAGATCGGGTGCCAGGCAGTGATGTGCACCACATGTCGATTCGACTCACACTGACCAGGCAGCTGACCATCACAGCAATAGAGGTCAGCATGAGCGCCCCCCTACACCTCTTGTCCAGAGGTAGCACCACAATTGGCAGCGGTTGGCGCCGTGCTGTAGGTGACTGTCTGGGCGCAACGCGAGGGTGAACCCATGTTCGGGAACTGCTGTTTCATTGGCAACTGGTGCGTTTTAAACGGTCAAGGGGCCTGAGGGAGCAGTTGCTGTAGGTAGCGTTTCTATGCCGGCAGACACCGCCAAGTCGTCCTTCGTCAATGGCTGCTATGCATGGGCTGCAGACAGCAACATGGTGGCCG
>CALBWZ010000183.1 GCA_937893415.1 uncultured Comamonadaceae bacterium
GTATTGCTCCGCCAAATCGGCGGCGGCATCGAGTTGGTTGGCGGTGGCGTCACCCGGGGCAAATCCTGGGCGCTTAAACGACAAGGTGACAGCACGGAGGTCTGGGTTTTTATGCGCACGCACGTTTTGCTTGAGCCAGCGGCCAAATTCGACATCGTCTTTGGCCGATGCATGCAACAAGTTTGTCTTTCGTACTTCATCAGCTGACGTGCTGTTGCGACGCGCAGGCGGCGTGAACATGGCGCTGACTCGCGCCAATTCGTCTGGTGAGATGGTGTGTTGCGCGCCATCTTTGGCAATGATGTCGTCAAACTCTTGGTTGACTTCATTGACGTAAGTGTCTCCCAAAGCTTTCACCAAAATCTTGATGCGCGCTTTGTATATGTTGTCACGCCGCCCCCAGCGGTTGTACACACGAACGACCGCTTCTAGGTAGTTCATGATGTGGTGCGCGGGTAAAAACTCTCGCAACACGGAGGCAATAACGGGTGTGCGGCCCATGCCGCCGCCCACGCTGACCTGAAAGCCTACATCGCCATCAGCGTTGCGAAGCAATCGCAAGCCCACGTCGTGCCACGCGGTGGCGGCGCGGTCTTCGGTAGCGCCGCTGATGGCAATTTTGAATTTGCGCGGTAAAAAAGCAAACTCTGGGTGCAAGGTGCTCCACTGGCGAATAATTTCGCAATAGGGACGGGGGTCAATGACCTCGTCAGGTGCGATGCCGGCAAAGGCATCGGACGTGATGTTGCGTATGCAGTTGCCGCTGGTTTGGATGCCGTGCATGTTCACGCTGGCCAATAAGTCCATCACGTCAGCGCTCTTGCTCAACGGAATCCAGTTGAACTGCAAGTTTTGACGCGTTGTAAAGTGCGCGCAGTGGTCTGGCAGCATGGCCACTTCACTCAAGCCAGCATTGCTGGTGTCTAGCGACGGGATATCTTTGTGGTCAAAGTCGCGCGCAATCGTTGCCAATACACGCAGTTGCGCACTGGACAGTTCGCCGTATGGCACTGCTACACGCAGCATGGGCGCAAAGCGTTGAACGTACCAACCGTTTTGCAAACGCAATGGCTTGAACTCGACCTCAGGCAACTGGCCGTTTTGCCAGCGCGTGAGTTGATCCCGAAATTGCTCGGCCCGCAGCTTGACAAATTGGGTGTCAAATTCAGTGTATTGGTACATGGTGTGCTTTCAAATATGTCATGTGGTGTGTGCCTACCAGGCCAGCAGTTTGATGCCCACGCTTGCCAACAAGGCCGATAGCGCTGCGCGGATAACGCTTGGGTTTGTTTTTGTCAGTAGGTGCGTGCCTAGCCAAATGCCAGGTAAGGAGCCGCACAGCAACAGGACTAGCAGGTTCCAGTCAACAGTGCCTAAGGCTGCATGGCCAATGCCAGCAACAAAAGTCAGGGGTACGGCGTAGGCCACATCAGCAGCTACAACGCGGGGGAGTTGCAAGCTAGGGAACAACAGCATGAGAGCCGTCACACCTATGGCGCCAGCGCCAACAGATGTCAGTGTGACCAAGCAGCCAATCACGGCTCCAAATGCTATGGGTAAAGCCCAATGTGCATCATGCCGGTCGCTCGCGTTGGCGCTGGTTTTGTGTTGGCCAAACAGCTTAAAGAGTGTGGCCAAGGCAGTGAGAAGCAGCGCAATGCCTAGGCCTTGGCGAATCAGTTGTTCTGCGTGTGGCGTGGCTGCGCCCATTTGGTGAAGGGCCGCTGTGGTCATCAGCGCAGCAGGAATGCTGCCTGCGCTGAGCAAAGCCACACTGCGCCAAGGCACGAGTTTGGCTTTGGCCAGTTTGATGGTGCCACCGCATTTTGTGACAGCTGCAAACAACAAATCTGTTCCAACTGCAACGCTAGGGCTGATGCCAAAACCCATGATCAGCCAAGGCGTCATCAATGAACCGCCGCCAACACCGGTTAAACCAATGATGACGCCGACTACAAGGCCACTAGCGATGAAGAGAAAATCTTGCATGGCT
>CALBWZ010000184.1 GCA_937893415.1 uncultured Comamonadaceae bacterium
CCAGCCCGAAAAAGGTAAAAACAGTGAGTTGGGGGCAAGTTACGCTTTAGGCAACCAACTTTTCAGCGCAACATACTTTTCAAATCGCATCAAAGGTTTCATAACCACAACTCCAGTTGTGAGCAATATTCCCTATGCCCGCATGAAAGGCTGGTCCTTGGGTCACGAAGGTGAAAGTGGCAAGTGGAATTACCGCACTTACGTTGATTTTTTGGATGCCAGAAATGAGCTTACCAACAAGCACCTTACCAAGCGCGCCGACAGGCAAATGACGGCAACAACCAACTACGATTTGGGTATTTGGAAATTAGGTGCCAGTCTTTTGGCCGCGTCTGAAAGCTACGTCAATGCGACAAATACACAAACTTTGGGCGGCTATGGCGTATTAGATTTGTACGCAAAGTACGCGCTGCGTAAAAACTGGAGTGTTGAAGGTCGAATGGTTAACGTTGGCGATAAGGTCTACCAAACTGCATCTGGCTACAACCAAGCTGGTCGGGGTGCCTTCATAACACTGCGTTACCAGCCTAAACAGTAGCCATAAAAATGGTCAGTGCACCTTGCCCCGCCATCCTGGTCGCTGCACCTGCGTCAGGTCAGGGCAAGACAACGGTGGCGGCTGCGTTGGCGCGGCTGCAGGTGCGACGTGGGCAGCGGGTCACCGTCTTCAAGTGTGGGCCAGATTTTTTGGACCCACATTGGTTGGCGTTGGCCAGCGGTCGCCCGGTTCACCAGTTGGATTTATGGATGACGGGTGAGGCCGATTGCCGCGCCCGCTTGGCCGCTGCCGCTTTGAATTCTGATTTGATCATTGTCGAAGGTGTGATGGGTTTGTTTGATGGCGACCCCAGCGCGGCCGATTTAGCGCAGCGTTTTGGTTTGCCTGTGCTTGCAGTCATCGATGCCAGCGCCATGGCCGGTACATTTGGGGCCCTGGCATTTGGCCTGCAGCACTACCGACCCGACATGCCTTGGATGGGTGTACTCGCAAACCGGGTGGCTGGTGAGCGCCATGCCAGCATGTTGATGGACAGCGTGCGCGAACCTGCGCAGTGGCTTGGTGCCTTGATGCGCAACCCACATCTCAGTGTGCCCGAGCGCCACTTGGGGTTGAAACTGGCGAGTGAGGTGGTGGACGGCTTGGCCATGTTGGATGCGGCAGCCGACGCCTTGGCCGACACGCCGTTGGGGCAGATGGCGCTGTCAGACTGGCAGCGTTGGAGCGTCAATTTCACAGAGTCTGAAGCCGTTGTAGACGACGCCATTGCTGGGCAACGCCTGGCTGGACGCACCATTGCAGTGGCTCGAGATGCGGCGTTCTGTTTTATTTATGATGCCAACCTCGAGTGCCTGAAAGCCTTGGGGGCAGAGG
>CALBWZ010000185.1 GCA_937893415.1 uncultured Comamonadaceae bacterium
GCATCACACCCTCAGGCTTGGCTGGGCAACCTGCTGGTATGTGCTGCTGTGTGCTGCGAGGCAGCCTACGCCGTAATTGGCAAGCACTTAACCAACCACTTAAGCCCCAAGCGCATTGCATCGCTCATCAACATGTGGGGCTTGGCATTGACAACACCCATGGGTTTGTATTGGTTGCTGCTGTTTGACTTTTCAGTGGTGTCGGTTTCAAGCTGGGGCCTGCTGGTGTTTTATGCCATTGCAGCCAGCATGCTCACAGTGTGGCTGTGGATGACGGGTTTAAAAGGTGTACAGGCCCATCAAGCCGGCGTTTTTACAGTCATGTTGCCCATCAGTACAGCCACGATTGGCGTGGCGTTTTTGGGCGAAGTCATGACAGGGCTGCAAGTCGTGGCCTTTGCCATTGCGCTAGCGGGCGTGGTGTTGGCCACAACGGGTCAGCACAAGCCTTCCCAGCACTGACTAGGCTTGGGCGTTAAGACCCGGGTCTTGTAACTTATTACCCCCAGGTGTTAGGGCCATTTGCAGCAACCACCGCGTAAAGCTGTGGACGGCCGGCGATGGCGCAATGTGCTCGGGCTGAACCACGTAATAGCCCAGTGTGCCAGGTGAATACGGCTCGCTAGGGTAGCGAACTAGACGCCCAGACTGAATGTCGTCGTGCACCAGCACGCCTCGCCCAAGCGCAACGCCTTGGCCGTCGATGGCAGCTTGAACAACAGCAGCTGAATTGTTGATTTTTAAACCACGATCTGCATGGCTCACATCAATGTTGTGATGCGCCAGCCACATGTGCCAACTGGGAAGCTCGGCTCTATGCGGCATGGTGGCATCATGCAGCAATGGCAGGTTCAGAATGTCATTGATTTGCAAATAAGCATGGGGCAACAACCTGGGTGAGCAAACAGGGAAACTATCCTCCAGCATCAACTTGGTTGCGATCAACTGAGGCCACTTGCCAGGCCCATACCGGACACCCACATCAATACCGTCTACGTGGTAGAGCAGCATGCGCGAAGTGGTATCTAGGCGCACATCAATGTCAGGACATTGACGCGCAAAGTCGTCGATTCTGGCCAACAACCACTTGGCTGCACAGGCAGGACTCACGCTCACTGTTATTTTCTTGTGCGCATTGGTTTGCGACAACTGGGTCAACGCGGGTTGTATGTGCCTAAAGCCCAGCTGTAGCTCTGGCAATACCGCCAAGGCCTCAGGGGTTGGTGTCAAGCGTGAACTGCCGCTCCTGGTGCGGCTAAACAAAGGTTTCGTAACCATCCCTCTAGCGTGCGGACTTGCTGACCCACTGCTGCAGGCGTCACATTTAACTCCTGCGCAGCCCGAGAACAGCTGCCAAGCCTAGCGGCAGCCTCGAAATATTTAAGTGCATTTAAAAAAATTAAGACTTATACAACTAAGGTAGAAAATATATCCTATTTGATTAGAAATTACACTTCACATAAGTGGATTTAAAACCCTATAATATAATTATATTTAGTTAATTAACTTAAATAAGGATCTTCATATGAACACCGCCACGCAAGCCTACATTGAGCACAACAGCGACTTTGACACAACAGTCACCATCAACAATGGTGATGTTGACTACACCCCTACGCCTATGAAAGGTGTCACGCGCATGATGTTTGAGCGCGTTGGAGATGAAGTTGCCAAGCGTGCAACCTCCTGCGTGAGGTACGAGCCTGACAGCTATTTCGACTGGCACCAGCATGCCCGCGGCGAAGAGTACTTGGTGCTTGAGGGCACATTCTCAGATCAAAAGGGCCACTTTTCCAAAGGCTGGTATGTGCGCAACCCACCCGCATCACGCCACAAGCCGTTCAGCGTAGGCGGCACAGAAATTTTTGTCAAACTGTCGCAAATGCCGCTTGATGAAACTGCGTTCGTTGAGATTGACACCAACGCGGCGACCTGGTCTGAAATTGGCGTCAAGGAAAGCATGCTTGAGCTCTATAGCTCGCCCTATGAGCAGACCTCACTGCACCGTTATGGCGCTGGCTTCCGGGCTGAGGACATGAGCTTTACAGATGTCTTTGAGATGTTTGTGATCGATGGTGCCATCACAGTCAACGGCGTTGACTACCCAGACCACTCATGGATTCGCATTGCTGCAGGCGAGCCTATCAACCTTCACTCAAGCCGGGGCGCAAAGGTTTATCGCAAAATCGGGAAAGGCTTTGTGCACTTTTAATTCACCCATCTGCGCAGGTCATTTCAGACCTGTCGCAGTTCACAACGCTACGCCAACATATGAGCCTTTTTCAAGGGAAATAATGTCCAAAATTACCGTTTATGAAACAACTGGATTCCCAAACCCAGCCAGAATACGTGCCGCACTCGCTGAGAAAAATGCCACTGACCAAGTTGATTTTATTGAAATCGACGTGATGGCTGCTCAGCACCGTACGCCAGAGTTTTATGCCATGAACCCAATGGGAACCGTGCCTGTGTTGCGCACTGCCGACGGGCAGTTTATATCCGAGTCAACAGCTATTACCGAATATATTGACCACCAATTTGAAGGCACGCCCCTGACCGGTAGAACCGCTATAGAGCGTGCGGAGATTCATATGATGCAGCGCCGAGCTGAGAACTTGGTGTTGGATGCTGCGACCAGCTACTTCCACCATGCAACGCCAGGCTTGGGCCCAACACTAGAAATCAACCCATGTGAGCAATGGGGTACGATTCAAAAAGCCAATGCTCAACGCGGACTTGAATACTTTGATAAACACCTGCAAAGCCGCGATTTTGTGGCTGCCAATCAGTTTTCGATGGCAGACATTACGCTGTTTTACGGCCTAGGCTTTGCAGACTTTGCCAAGCTTGAAATTCCTGAGTCGCTTGTATCGCTGCGTGCATGGCGCAAGGCCATGGGCAACCGAGCCAGTTTGGGCGGTTAACTGCGCCGCTTGGTGGCAAGCATTGATTTATAAATCAAAAAAGCGGGCTCAGGCCCGCTTTTTTGTGGATAACCATGGGGTTTGTAGGCCCTCGCTGCTGTGGATACAACAGCGTATGCACTAGCCATAAGCCCACCACACAGCGGTAACAGCTGTAGACAACAGTGCCAGAACCAACACGCAGTGAACCACCTTCAACTGCGGCTGGTTTAAAGCTTGACCACACGCCACAGCAACAACCCAGTAACAATCAAAAAATGACTGCTGTTAAATTTAATTTGCAGTGGTATCCGCTGTGTACATGGTGGCTGCATAGCGCCCCTCTCAACGCTGTGTGAGCAGCAAACTTGTTGCGCACTGCTGTTGTGCAGTGTGTGGGTCGACGCCGCAGCGTTAAGTCGTATGCGGGGTTACCCATAGGGTGTCCAACACATCCAAAGCACAGGCGATAGGTGCCTCAGTGTGCCGAGACTGTAAACAGATAAAACTAAGCCTGCAGTCCACGCTCACGCGTTCATTGATGACCAAACCATGGCGGTATTTTTCTTGTAAGGCAACAGAATCTCTACACAGGCTCAAACCAACGCCCGACCTGACCATGGCCAACATTGAGCTTTCTTGGTCCACACGTGCTACAAAACGTGGCATGACGGAGCGCTCACCAAACACTTGCTGCAGCAACCTGTAATGCACCGACGCCTCAGCCGTTCCCAGCCAAGGCAATTTGGCAAGTGCATTCCAGTCTTTGTCTACCACTTGCGCCTCCCAACCCGGTGGAGCCACCACGCGGTAGACGAAATCGGCCAGTGGTTTTTGATACAGAACCGATTCGGCTGCATCGTCCTGTGCTTGGGTATGGCCGTGCCCTTGACCTACATGGCCTAAGAAAAAACCTGCATCGACCTCATTGCGCATCACCCAATCACGAACATTACCGCTCATGCCGTGACGCAGCTCTTTTGCTAACAACGGCGCAGCCTGCACCAAGGCACCCAAAAAAGCACCCAAGCGAATGAACTCAGGGTCTATCACCGTGCCTATACACAAGCCACCGCGCAACTGATGGTGCAGCTGCTGCGCTGTGCGCTCGAGTTCTAGCAAACTCAACATCACGTTTTTGGCACGCGCCAACAGCGCCAAACCGTCATCGGTTAAGTCCAGCCCTCTCGCCGTTCGGCGAAACAGCACCAAATCGAAGTGCTCGCTGAGCTGCTTCAACCGCAAGCTCACAGCTGGCTGCGTGACACACAACGCATCAGCGGCGCGCGTCACGTTGCCAAATTCGGCTACTGCGACAAAGCTTTGCAGCGTTTTTAGGTCTATTGGCAGGTTCACATTATTACTCATACTTATATCATTTAGCTCATTATTAATTGGATTGCTCCTGTAGACATGCATAGAATCCGGATCCAACAGCTGCATATTACCAACTTCACCACATACATCAGAAAACACATCATGAGTCTCACACATATTGGTCATCACATACATGGCAACACCGTCGAGGGCAACAGCGGCCGATTGCAAGATGTTTTCAACCCTACCACTGGCACCATCAGCGCTCAAGTAGCCCTGGCCAGTGTGGATGAAGTAAGCCTCGCCGTTCAATCAGCACAAGCCGCTTTTCCCGGTTGGAGTGCCATGCCACCCATTCGCCGAGCCAGGCTTATGAACCGCTTTTTAGCGCTGCTCAACGACAACAAAGACGCTTTGGCCCGAGCCATTACTTTGGAACACGGCAAGGTGTTTACCGATGCCCAAGGCGAGGTTGAACGCGGCATTGACATTGTGGAATTTGCCTGCGGTATGCCCCAACTGCTCAAAGGTGATTACACCGAACAAGTTTCAACCGGTATTGACAACTGGACCATGCGCCAACCCTTGGGCGTGGTGGCCGGTGTGACGCCATTTAACTTCCCCGTGATGGTGCCCATGTGGATGTTTCCTGTGGCAATTGCTGCAGGCAACACCTTCGTACTCAAGCCATCACCGACGGACCCCACACCGTCGCTAATGATGGCCGACTTGATGAAACAAGCGGGTTTTCCAGACGGTGTATTCAACGTGGTGCAAGGTGACAAAGTGGCAGTGGATGCCCTGCTAGAGCACCCTGATGTGAAAGCCATCTCTTTTATAGGCTCCACACCCATTGCAAACTACATCTATGAAGTGGGCGCCCGCCACGGCAAACGCGTACAAGCTTTGGGCGGTGCGAAAAACCACATGCTGGTCATGCCTGACGCCGACCTCAACAAGGCAGCAGACGCCCTAATGGGCGCCGCTTACGGCTCAGCCGGTGAGCGTTGTATGGCTATTTCTGTCGCCACTTTGGTTGGTGATGTGGGTGACCGCTTAATCCCTATGCTGGTTGAGCGCCTTCAAACGCTGAAAGTCAAAAACGGCCTAGAACTAGATGCCGAAATGGGCCCCATTGTCAGTGCTGCAGCACACCAACGCATCACAAACTACATCGCCTCAGGCGTTGAAGAAGGTGCGTCCCTGTTGGTAGACGGGCGCGACCTAACCGTACCTGGTTTTGAATCTGGATTTTTCATGGGTGGCACGCTGTTTGACCATGTGCGTGCAGATATGAAAATTTACCTAGAGGAAATTTTTGGTCCCGTGTTGGCCTGTGTCCGTGTAAAAGATTTCAACGAGGGTTTGGAACTTATAAACGCGCACGAGTTTGGCAACGGTGTGAGCCTCTTCACACAAGACGGCAATACCGCACGCGAGTTTTCTCGACGCGTTCAAGTTGGCATGGTGGGCGTGAATGTGCCAATTCCAGTCCCAATGGCATGGCACGGTTTTGGTGGTTGGAAGCGAAGCCTGTTTGGCGACATGCACGCTTACGGCGAAGAAGGCGTGCGTTTTTACACCAAACAAAAATCTGTCATGCAGCGTTGGCCTGAGAGCATCGCCAAAGGCGCCGAGTTCACCATGCCTGTTGCCAAATAAGCCCCGTATCATGAACAGCCTACAGTTTGACTACATCGTTGTTGGCGCGGGCACTGCCGGGTGCTTGCTGGCCAACCGCCTAAGTGCTGACCCGGCTAAACGCGTGCTGCTGCTAGAGGCTGGCAAAAAAGACAACTACCCGTGGATTCATATCCCGGTGGGCTACTTGTATTGCATTGGCAATCCCCGCACCGACTGGTTGTATAAAACCCTGCCTGAATCGGGCTTAAACGGACGAAGCCTGGCCTACCCACGCGGTAAAACACTGGGCGGCTGCTCCAGCATCAACGGCATGATTTACATGCGTGGACAAGCCCGCGACTACAACGCATGGGCAGCAGCCACGGGGGAGCCGCAGTGGGATTGGGCGCACTCGCTGCCAGACTTCATGGCGCATGAAGACCACTACCGCATGGACCAACACGGCACCGCAACACCAGCATTTGGGAAGCTACATGGCCATGGTGGCGAGTGGCGTGTTGAAAAGCAACGCTTGCGCTGGGACATATTGGAAGCCTTTGCCGAAGCGGCTGTGCAAGCTGGCATAGAGCGGACGGAGGACTTCAACAGTGGCGACAACGCAGGTGTTGGTTACTTCGAAGTGAATCAAAAATCCGGCTGGCGATGGAATACATCCAAAGCCTTCATCAGGCCAGTGCGCTCGCGAAACAATTTGGTTGTGTGGACAGAGGCACATGTCGAAAAATTGCTGTTCACCACGCAGGATGGACAACCTCGATGCACCGGTGCGCTGGTACTGCGGTGTGGGCAATCGGTGACGGTAACCGCACATGCCGAAGTCATACTCAGCGCCGGGGCAATTGGCTCGCCGCAACTGCTACAACTATCAGGCATTGGCGACGCTAGACACCTCACCAACTTGGGTATTGCAGTGGTAAAAGACCTGCCCGGCGTGGGACAAAACTTGCAAGATCATTTGCAAATTCGCGCCGTCTTCAAAGTTGAAGGCGCTTCCACACTCAACACATTGGCCAACAGTTGGTGGGGGAAAGCCAAAATTGGTTTGGAGTATGTCCTCAAGCGTTCGGGCCCCATGAGCATGTCGCCCAGTCAGCTCGGTGCATTTACAAAATCTGACCCTTCTCAGCCTTACGCCAATTTGGAATACCACGTCCAGCCGCTCAGCTTGGACGCCTTTGGCGAAGACTTGCACGCGTTTCCAGCATTCACCGCCAGCGTGTGCAACCTCAACCCCAGCAGCCGTGGCAGCGTGACCATCACCAGCAACAAGTCCACTGATGCGCCTGCCATTGCGCCCAACTACCTCAGCACCGAGGAAGACAGGCTGATTGCGGCGCAAAGTCTGCGCCAAGTTAGAGAGATCGCGAGCCAACCAGCCTTGGCAGGTTACACCCCACAAGAGTGGAAACCTGGTGTGGCCTACCAGTCAGATGAGGCGTTGGCCCGTTTGGCTGGTGACATTGCCAACACTATTTTTCACCCTGTTGGCACCACCAAAATGGGGCGCACCACCGATCGAAGCGCTGTTGTGGACCCTTTCTTGCGGGTGCACGGCGTGCTTGGCTTGCGCGTCGTCGACGCCAGCGTCATGCCCACCATCACCAGCGGCAACACCAATTCACCCACGCTGATGATCGCCGAAAAAGCAGCGCGTTGGATACAACAGGCGCATCAACCTAGAGGATGAGTACCCGCGAGGATACCAAGTGAGCATGGCACCTAGGTGTAGTAGGACCACTGCTGCTGTTTCCCGATTCAAGCTCCACCATCATCGTGGCACTGCCATTGATTCCTGTGTTGGTCGTGCTGAGCTGGTCGCTGCTGCGCTGGCTGAAGGCTGATTTCTCTCACCTTAATGACAGCCAGCATTTGATTGCCACGCAACCACCTAAGCGATAAACACTAAAAGGCTTGGGCTTACCCTGCAGTGGCGACGCTGGTCGCCATTGCAGGGTATCGGCGCATTGGGCTAACTGGCTTAAATGCTCCGCCGCTAGACGTTACAGTCTATTTACATCAACGTTTCAACATGTACATGCCATGGCCGCCACAGACGTCTCCCCACTTCCCCTGCGCGACCTAAAGGTCGTTGACTTTGGCCAATACATGGCCGGCCCTGCTGTGGCCATGATCTTGGCAGACCTCGGCGCCACCGTGGTGCACATTGACCCACCGGGTGGGCCCCTGTGGGACAGCCCAGCCAACGCCACGTTGAACAGAAACAAGCTCATCATCACGGTTGATTTAAAAAGCGCAGAGGGGCTAGAGCAGGCCAAAGCGTTGATCGAAGAGGCCGACATCGTGATTGAAAATTTCCGCCCTGGCGTGATGACGCGCATGGGACTCGACTTCACGGCATTGCGCGTGGACAGGCCGGAACTGATCACACTGTCCATACCTGGCTTTGCATCCAACGATGAGCTGCGCCGGGATTGGCGCGCATTTGAAAGCGTCATCAATGCGCAGTCAGGCGTGTTTACAGACATGGGTCTCAACCGTGTTTTGATGGGTATCAACCCATCGTTTTCTCCATTGCCGTTGGCCTCTGCCTACGGCACCATGTTGGCCGCGTCTGCCGTTGTCTTGGCTTTGCAAGCACGAGAGCGGACAGGGCTTGGCGACCAAGTGGAAGTGTCATTGGCATCGGCTGTGATGGAAGGCTTAAGCTACAACTCCATCAAAATCGAAAACTGCCCAGAGCGCTATAAAACACAGCGCGAAAAGGAAATAGAGCGCCGCCGCACAGAAGGCTTGCCCATGAACCTGTCCTACGAGGACTTGCAAGAATTACTAGACCCGTTCTACCGCAGCTACAAGTGCAAAGACGGGCGCATGTTTTATGTCGTGTGTCCAAGTCACAAGCACCATGCCAAGCGCTGTTTGCAAGCGTTGGGGATTTACGATGAGCTGGTGGCTGAAGGTTTGGGTGAGGAAGAGGACACGTACCTGCCAGTCGCCAAATGGACCAGCGATGTGTCGCTGGGCGTGTACCCGCTGCCCAAAGTATGGGCTGATCGCATCTCAGCTCGCATGAAAGAAGTGTTCATCACCCGCACAGCCAAAGAGTGGGAGCGTATTTTTGGACGCGGTAAATTTCCTGGTGCACCTCACCGCTGGCTACAAGAGTGGATCAACGACGACCACGCGGAAACCTCAGGACTCATGCTGGAAGTTGACGACCCTGTATACGGCCCCATGATTCAGCCAGGGCCAATGATCTGGTTAGAGGAAAGCGCGCGCACCATGGTGACCCCGAAACCACGCCGCATGGTGAGCTACGCCACAGCGCTTGCAACCCTGGCTGCTATTGAAACCAAACTGCCACGCGTACGTCAAAAAAATGCCAGAGATGGCTGGCTAGACGGCGTGCGCATTCTGGACTTGTGCAACGTCATTGCCGGGCCGCACTCAGTAGCCTACTTGGCTAGATTTGGTGCAAAGGTCATCAAGCTAGACCCTGCCAAGCCGTTTTATGACTGCTGGAACACCGTCATTTTTGGCATGTCGCACATGCGCGGTAAACAATCGTTGCTGACCGACATCACCAAGCCTCAAGGACGAGCCATTCTTGAGGACCTCATAAAAGCCAGCGACGTCATCGTATGGAACGCGCCAGACCGCCAGGTTGAGTCCATGGGCCTAGACGAGGTCAGCCTGAAAAAATTAAACCCAGACGCTATTTTTTGCAAGCTTGATTGCTTCAGTGGCCCACTGCCAGGCCCTCGCTCAGGCTACCTGGGCTATGACGATTTGGTGCAAGCCACCACTGGCATCATGACCCGCTTTGGCGGCTCTATGGATACGCCTGAAGAGCATGCGCATGTGGGCACGATTGACGTCATGTGCGGATTTGGTGGCTCATTGGGCATTGCCACCGCGCTGTACCAAAAGCTCAAGACTGGCCGCACTGGACGCGCGCGCACCTCGCTGTCGGCGTTGAGCAATTTGGCGCAATTGCCATTTTGTTACGACTACATACGCCGCGGTCTGTTTGACGAACCTGCAGGCCGTGAAGTGGTTGGCTACGACGCACTGGCACGTTTCTACTACACCTCCTCGGACCGTTTTGTATTGCTCAGCGCCTACCCAGCGGACTTGCCACGTTTAGAGACAGTGCCAGGCTTAGAGGGCATATCAGCGCTCGACCCACTTGAATATGCCGCGTTCTTAGCGCAAGCATTTATGACAGCCCGCGCCGCCGATTGGGTAGAGCGCTTGCAAGCCGCCGACATTGGCGCAGCAATCTGTGAAAACATCGAATCTATTCGAGCCTACAACACCCGACCGGCAGACGGCACACCGGGCACTGACAAAGGCAGTTATGCATTTTCAGAGTTTGCCGACCACCCCAGCGGTCACGTTGTTACGCAATTAGACCCGTTTGCAGTCAGGCCTAGTAGAGGCAAAATTTACGCTTTAAAACCAGCTGAAAAATACGGCGCATCGACACGCCAAGTGCTGATGGACTTGGGAAAAACCAATGAAGAGGTTGACGCCTTGATTGACAGCGGCATAGCCAGCGAGAGCTGGAGCGAGCAGTACCTGCCAGACTAAAACAGCAGCGACTCACCGCCAAGTGCGCACGCTTACCTGAACCAGTGTGGGCGCTTGGCACAATTCAACACCGCACGCGCGTCTTAGACCGTGCGCGTTGAGGCGAACCCAATAACCTGCCAACTGGGTTGCCAACAACAAGCGCACAGGCAACCCCTATGCACAAGCGGTGGGGGCAGCCGGGTGGTTCATGTACATGAGCTGTTGGTGACAGCTACCTGTACAAAGCGAACATGCATCACAGCGTGTTGGCAACGCCACCCATTGCCAACAAGTCATCCTAAACGCATCACATACCCAAGCCTTACACAGGACGCCACGCATGGGGATGGGGATGGGGATGGGGATGTGACAGCGATGCCACTTTCTACAAGTAGGGGCCGCTTTACGACAACAACCTAAGGTTCATTCGCTTGGCGTTTTCGCGTAGGTACAACATGGGAAATCAAGCATTTTTAATACCGGCACATGCAGACATGAACGTCTAAAAAACCAATTGAATCGCTGGCACACATGTACCAAACCATTGCGGTATGAAGAACCACCTACGAACCAACCAGCCCTCGCAGCAGCTGGGACCTCATGCCAGCATCAGCATTTAAAAGGATACAAGTTGGCACCCCGACAACGTTGCAACGCGCCAAGGGTCTCGATGTAGGGCAACCGAACAGACCAGATGCAGGCCTCAGCTCATCTTGTCAACGCTGGGATTTTGACATTCAAACTACCAACGCACATAAGAATTTGTCAGTTACAAAGGACGGGACAACCAAGTGGTATGTCCGCCCTTAATCAAATGCCTCAAAAACGAACATCAGGCGTCTGGTTGTCCATCAATGCTTGCAAGCTGCGCACAGCCAACTCAGGGTCGTTGGCTCCAGTGATGGCCCTCACCACAGCGATTGAACCCACGCCGCTTTGCATCACCAGCGGAACATGAGCCTCGCTGATACCGCCAATGGCAACCAGCGACATATGTTGCATGAGCTTGGCATAGGCGTTCAGCCTGCCTAGGCCTTGCGGTGCGGTCTCCATACGCTTAAGCGTGGTCGGAAACACCGCCCCCATGGCTAGGTAGCTGGGTCTGTAAGCCGCTGCCCGCATCATTTCATGGTAGCCATGCGTACTCAGTCCAAGGCGCAGTCCTGACTGACGCAGCAGCGCAATGGGCGCCTCGTCCATGTCTTCTTGACCAAGGTGCACCCCATAGGCGCCCTCATCTATGGCCGTTTGCCAATGGTCGTTGATAAACAGCAAACTTGGTGTGCCTTTGACCGCGTGAACAGCGCTTTGCACCTCTCGATGAATGGCATCGTTGTCCTCAGATTTAAAACGCAGCTGTATGGTCTTGGCCCCTGCTGCTGCCATGCGCGACACCCACTGCGCGTCAGGCACAACGACGTACAAGTCCAAAGCTTTAGGGCATGTTGCAAAGTCATCAAGGCTGGGCTCGGTTTGCAGGCCAAAATCTGGTGCATGCGTTGGCCAGTCAGCCATTGAAAACTCGCCCATACGCAAGGTCTGAGTAGTCCAAGCGTTGGCTACGCATTGGGCATCATGCTCTATAAAACCTAGCATGCGACACGCTTGCAACACCGCTGCGTGCTCGGTACTCAAACCCGCATCCCTGCTGTGAACGGCTTGCTCATAGGCCAGGGTTTCGCCTGCAGCCATAGCGGCATGGTGTTTGGCCAACTCGTTGGCAATATGGACAGCTGGAGCCGTATTGGGTGTCATGTGTGGTGCCAAAAAGGTGTGCCTAAAACAGGCGTACTGGGTTGTGCGTTGTCTTGTGATTGCATGGCGCCTGATAAAAAAGCAGCCCTACCTGCAAGCACGGCGTTGGCAAATGCCTGTGCCATCACAACAGGGTCTTGAGCCAATGCCACTGCGGTATTGAGGAGCACTGCGTCATAGCCCCACTCCATCACTTGGCAAGCGTGCGATGGCAAGCCCAAACCGGCGTCAATGATCATGGGTACATCCAAGCGCTCTCGCAGCGTTCGCAGCGCGTAAGGGTTGATGGGGCCTTTACCGGTGCCTATGGGCGCGGCCCACGGCATCACAGCTTGACAGCCCACATCGACCAGGCGCTGGCACAACACCAAGTCGTCGGTGGTGTAAGGCAACACCTTAAAGCCCGCCTTGATGAGTGCACTGGCGGCCGCTGGCAGGTTGACCGTGTCTGGCTGCAAGGTGTAGTCATCGCCTATGAGCTCAAGTTTTATCCAGTCAGTCTCAAACACTTCTCTGGCCATTTCAGCAGTGGTAATGGCTTCTTGTAGGCTGTGACAACCGGCCGTATTCGGCAACATGGGCACATTGGCTTGGCCTAATAAATTCCAAAAACTTTGCGAGACTTCGCCACCGCTGCCTGTTTGTCTGCGCAAGGAAGCCGTGAGCATGGCTGGCGCGGAAACCCGCACAGCCTCAAGCAATACATGGGGCGACGGGTAGCGCGAGGTTCCCAGCATAAGGCGGCTATTGAAAGTCTCACCATACAGAGTCAGCACATCGTTGGGCGGTGTATGTAATGTCAAACCTCTTATCCGCCTGTAATGGGTGCGACCAATTCAACTCGGTCATTGTTGACTAACACGTAGGCAGCGTAATTGCCGCGCGGTACAAACTGCAAATTAACGGCTGCTGCAAACGGTGGTTTGATTGCCGCGCACGCAACGGCGTCGGCCAAGGTTGCACCTGTTGCCAATGTTTGCGGCACATGGTTGATGCGTACTTGTATGGTGGTTTCAGTCATGGGTAAATTTCAAGTTAAATTGCGTTGCCAAGGTTGATGTCTGGTGCTGTACCCACTCCGCCACCACGTCCAACATGGCAGGCGCAATCAAAAAACCATGGCGGTACAGGCCATTAATTTGCAAGCTGCGAGGGGTGAGGCAACGAACCGCAGGCAGGTTGTCAGCCAGCGTGGGCCTTGCTTGCGTGGCTGCTTCAAGAATGCGGGCCTCGGCAAAACCACTGTGCACGGTATAGGCTGCGCTGAGCAACTCAAGCGTTGAGCGCACACTGACCGGTGAGGTATCCTCGGTTTCAATTTCAGTCGCACCAATCACAAACACATGGTTTTCTTTGGGCGCTATGTAAATGGGGTAGCGTGGGTGAATCAAACGGGTGGGACGCTGCAATGTGACATCTGGTGCGTGCAGGCGAATAACCTCACCCCGCACGCCACGTAAATCTGACCAGGCTGTGCGAGCCCCCAAACCACGGCAATCGAATACCCAGTCAGGCTGGCCAGCTTGCCCTGGCTTAAAGTCATCGACTGAGCGTGGGCTGTTCCACAACACGTGCACGCCTTGCTCGTTCATGCCTTGCAACAACGCATCTAGCAACTGCCGGTTGTCTAACTGCGCCTCGCCAGGCAAGTACATGGCTTGGTCAAAACTGCTGCTGACAGCGGGCTCGTGGGCCCGCAAACTGGCTGAGTCCAAAAATTGTGCAGGCTGCAAGCATGGCAACTGCTGCTGGGAGCGCGCCAGCATGAGTGAGAACCGCTTGGCTTCAGCGGCGTCTTGCCGGTGCCATAGCACCAGTGTGCCATGTTGCTGAAAAAACACAGGCGCGGTCAGCGGGTCAATTAAAGCTGGCCAACGCGTTAACCCATAGTGGCCCATACGCACCACAGCCAACTCAGTAATCGCCGACTCGGCCAGCGGCGCGAGCATGGCGGCAGCCACGCGAGCAGCCGCGCCTTCGGCATTGGAGCCTTGCGCCTCGTACACAACCACGTCATGGCCCAACTGCGCCAGCTTATGCGCCAACAACCTGCCCATTAAGCCTGCGCCTAAAACCACACTGGACACTTGCTTGGTCATAGAGGCATCTCCTTGACACTCATGGCATCACCAAACCGCCATCGACGGTCAGAACTTGCCCAGTCATAAAACGACTCCAATCAGACGCCAAAAACATCACGGGGCCAGCCACGTCGTCTGGTGTGGCCATTCTCCCCAGCGGCGTTTGTGCAATCAAGCTGTCCTTAACGGCCTCTTTGGTACTGCGACTGGAGTCCGTCGGGCTGACCAAGCCCGGTGCCACACAGTTAACCCGGATACCCAAGGGCCCCAACTCTACAGCCAAGTTTTTGCTAAACCCAAGCAGTGCAGACTTGGCGGTTGTGTAGGCGTGGTAGGCCACACTGGGCCTGTCGCACAAGTCACTCACCATGTTGATGATGCTGCCCTGCGCCCGCTGCCTAAAGTGTGGCAGCACCGCCTGACTGGTGTTGTATGCGCTGAGAACAGCACCGTCAAACTGGCTTTGATAGTCCTGCCAAGGCACACCCCAAAAACGCGCTCTGTTGTCCGGGTCGAAGGCATAAGGACTAAAGGCGTTGTTAACCACCACATCTATTCGCCCCAGTTCGATCAAAGCCTGAGTGACCATGGCATTGACAGCCCCCAAGCAGCGAACATCTGCAGCGATGGGCAACGCATCTCCGCCTGATGCCTGCCCCAGTCGCTGGCATTCAGCCACCACCGCTTCGGCTGCCACAGCGTTACTTAGGTAATTAACAACCACAGTCGCACCTTCTGTGGCGAATGCTTTGGCTATGGCTGCCCCTATGCCACGGCTGGCACCAGTGACCACAATCACTTTGCCAACAAAGTTGCGCTGCGCCGTTGTGTTCATTTGGCGTTGGTCATATGCTTGGGCAGCAAGTCCTGGCTGATGACATCTTGCAAGACAACGTCTTTGGTCATTAAGCCCAGCGCCTTGTAAGCCGCCACGCCTTGCTGCAAGCTGTGCATGTCGAATGCGCCCAAGCCGTTTTTAGCTGTGGTGGGTGACACGCTGGATGCATTTCGCAAACGGATAATTTCAATATTTAAACTGGCACTCTTACCGTCAATGGCGTGCTTGACAGCCAGTTGAGCGGCCTCTTGAGGGGACTGCATCATCCATTGAGCACTGTTTTTATATGCCAATAAAAACCTGCGTATCACGACTTTTTTGTTTTGG
>CALBWZ010000186.1 GCA_937893415.1 uncultured Comamonadaceae bacterium
GCCATTCCGTTACAGCGCGCGCACTTGGGAGCTTTCGCGTCGCAAGTCGGTTAGCCCTCACGACAGCACAGGTGCCAACCTCATCGTGCAAGTTAAAAACAACAAAGCTATGCGCGTGGTGCCGCTTGAAAACGACGCGGTCAACGAATGCTGGATCTCTGACCGCGACCGCTTCTCTTACGAAGCTTTAAACAGCGACGAGCGCTTAACCAAGCCAATGATTAAGCAAGACGGCTTGTGGATGGAAGTTGATTGGACGGCTGCGTTGGAGTACGTGGCCAACGGTCTTAAGTACATCAAGTCTGAGTTTGGTGCCAATGCGGTGGGCTTTCTGGCCAGCCCGCATGCCACGGTTGAGGAGCTGTCGTTGGCAGGCACTCTGATGCGTGGCTTCGGAAGCGACAACATCGATTACCGCTTGCGCAATGCGGAGTTCAACGAGTTTGAAGGCGTGCGTCACTTGGGCAGGACTGTTGCCTCACTCAGCACCTTGAAGCAAGCGCTGGTGATTGGCAGCCGTTTGCGCAAAGACCACCCGCTGTTTGCGCAGCGTATACGCCAAGCAGCACGCAGTGGTTGCAAGGTCGACGTCATCGCTTCTGCTCGCGAGTTTAAAGGCGGTTCAGATTGGGCAATGCCTGTTCGCAACTTTTTGTCCGGCGAGGCTCAGCAATGGGGCCAGTTGTTGGCCAATGTGGCCGCCGCCGTGGCCGCCGATAAGGGCCTTGTACCACCGGTTTCAGGCACAGCAGATGCCGCGGCCAAAGCCATTGCAGCCAGCCTAGGTGAGGGCAGCGCCATGTTGCTGGGCAATGCCGCAGCACACCACGCCAATGCCTCAAGCTTGTTGGCCATTGCCAACTGGATCGCTGTGCAAACTGGCGCAAGCGTGGGTTATTTGACTGAGGCGGGCAACACTGTTGGCGCGCAGTTGGTCGGCGCACAGCCCAAAACAGGCGGCATGCACGCCGGTGATATGTTGGCTGGTAAGACAAAAGCGTTGTTGTTGCTGAATGTTGAGCCAGGCAAAGATACATCGCCAGCCACGCTAGACAGCGCTGGTATGGTGGTGTCCATGAGCCCATTTAAAGCCAACATGGACGTGGCCGATGTGCTGCTACCCATTGCTCCGTTTACCGAAACGTCTGGTAGTTTTGTCAATGCCGAAGGCCTGCTTCAAAGTTTTCATGCTGTCGTGAAGCCCTTGGGTGACACCCGTCCTGCCTGGAAGCTGTTGCGTGTGTTGTGCAACATGTTCGAGGTGCCGGGTGTGCAGTTTGAAACCTCGCAAGAGGTGTTGGCTTCAACGGGTTTGGCGCCAGGCTTGGTTGACGCTAGGCATTTGAGCAATGCCACCAAGGCTGCTTTGAACACCACGTTTGAGGCGAGTACCCCTGTGGTCGCTGGTATTTATGAACTTGATGGCGTGGTGCGTCGCGCTGCAGCCTTGCAGCACACAGTGGATGCCAAGCAGGAGATGTTTGCATGATTGAAGCCATGTACACCGCAGGTCTTGGCCTGGTTGCGGCGAGTTGGTGGGCGGCTTATGCATGGCCAGTCGTGTGGGGCATGGTCAAAATCGTAGCTGTACTCGCACCGTTGATGGGTGCTGTGGCTTACCTCACATTGTGGGAACGCAAGCTATTGGGTTGGATGCAAGTCCGCCATGGCCCTAACCGTGTTGGCCCCATGGGTTTGCTGCAGCCAATAGCAGATGCGATTAAATTGCTCACCAAAGAATTGATCAATCCCAGCGCCGCCAGCATAGGTTTGTTCCGTTTAGGCCCAGTCATGGCCATCATGCCAGCCCTTGCCGCTTGGGTGGCCATCCCCTTTGGTCCTGACTTGGTGATTGCCGATGTCAATGCGGCCGTGTTGCTGATCATGGCCATTACTTCTATTGAGGTTTACGGTGTGATCATCGCTGGCTGGGCGTCCAACTCCAAGTACGCCTTCTTGGGCGCACTGCGCGCATCGGCTCAAATGGTCAGTTACGAAATTGCCATGGGCTTTTGCTTGGTGGTGGTGATCATGGTGTCGGGCAGCTTGAACTTGGGCGAGATCATTGCTGCTCAGGGCAAAGGCATGGCTGTGGACATAGGGCTTAACTTCCTGTCTTGGAACTGGCTGCCGTTGTTGCCTATCTTTGTGGTGTTTGTTATTTCTGGTGTGGCCGAAACCAACCGCCACCCATTCGACGTGGTCGAGGGCGAGGCCGAAATTGTGGCTGGCCACATGGTCGAATACTCCGGCATGGGTTTTGCCATCTTCTTTTTGGCCGAGTATGCGGCCATGTGGCTGGTGTCCATACTGACCGTTCACTTGTTCTTAGGCGGCTGGTTGCCACCGCTTGAGATCTTGAGTTTTATCCCCGGCTGGATTTGGCTGGCGGCTAAGACGTTCTTTGTGGTGTCGCTGTTTATTTGGCTGCGCGCAACTTTCCCACGTTTTCGCTATGACCAGATCATGCGTTTGGGTTGGAAGATCTTTATTCCAGTGACCTTGATTTGGTTGGTGGTGGTGGGCGGCTGGTTGATATCACCGTGGAATATTTGGAAATGAAAAAAGCGAACTAGACATGTCAACTGCAGTTGCATCACAACACAAGCCGTCAGCTTTTTCCTTGCGCGACTTCCTGTCCAGCTTCATGCTGCTCGAGTTGTTCAAGGGTATGGCGCTCACAGGCAAATACATGTTCCGTGGCAAGGTCACGGTGCAATTTCCTGAAGAGAAAACACCGCTGAGTCCGCGCTTTCGTGGCTTGCACGCTTTACGTCGTTACGACAACGGCGAAGAGCGGTGCATTGCTTGCAAGCTGTGCGAAGCCGTGTGTCCAGCCTTAGCCATCACCATTGAATCAGAAGTGCGGGATGACGGTAGCCGCCGCACCACCCGTTACGACATCGATTTGACCAAGTGTATTTTTTGCGGTTTTTGTGAAGAAAGCTGCCCTGTCGACTCGATTGTGGAGACCCACATTCTTGAATACCACGGCGAAAAGCGTGGTGACTTGTATTTCACCAAAGACATGTTGTTGGCCGTGGGTGACCAATACGAGACAGACATTAAAGCAGCCCGCGCGGCTGATGCCAAGTACCGCTAAGCGCGCGACTGAAAGACAAGCACCATGGATGTAACCTCAATTTTGTTTTACGTGTTCAGCGCTGTGTTGCTGGGCGCCGCCTTTATGGTGGTGACCGCTCGCAACACTGTGCATGCCACTTTGTTTTTAATGCTTTCCTTTTTCCAAGCCTCTATGGTTTGGATGTTGTTGCGTGCCGAGTTTCTAGCGATCACATTGGTGCTGGTGTACCTAGGCGCGGTGATGGTGTTGTTCTTGTTCGTTGTGATGATGCTGGACATCAACGTTGAAGGCATTCGCAAAGGCTTTTGGCGTAATTTGCCGTTGGCCGCAGGCGTGGGCGCATTGATGGCCGCAGAGATTGCCGTGGTTGTGAACGATGGCTTTGCGGGTGTGCCGCAACCTGTGTTTGACGAAGGGGTATCCAACACGCATGCGTTGGGAACCTTGCTATACACCGAGTATTTGTATCCCCTAGAGGTGGCCGCTGTGTTGCTGTTGGTGGCCATTATTGCGGCCATTGCGTTGACGTTGCGCGAGCGTAAAGACACCCGCAATACGGTCTCTTCTGAACAAGTCAAAGTGCGCAAGCGAGACCGTTTGCGGATTATAAAAATGGATGCAGTGGTACCGGTTGTGGCAGTGCCAGACCTGCCAGCAGCTGATGCGGGGCAAACCAAATGAGCGTGACACTAGGCCACTTTTTGACTTTGGGCGCGGCATTGTTTGCCTTGTCCATCATTGGCATATTTTTGAACCGCAAAAATTTGATTGTGCTGCTGATGGCCATTGAGTTGATGCTGCTTGCAGTGAATACCAACTTTGTGGCTTTTTCATACTTCTTGAATGACATGCACGGACAAGTTTTCGTGTTTTTCATTCTTACTGTGGCTGCGGCCGAATCGGCCATTGGCTTGGCTATTTTGGTGCTCTTGTTCCGCAACAAGTCCACCATCAATGTGCAAGAGCTGAACGCCCTCAAGGGCTAAGCCAGAAAAAGACTACATAGCATGAGTAACATTTTGTCTGCAGGCCAGTTACTGGCCGTGCCGCTGGCGCCCTTGTTCGGCGCATTATTGGCCGGAATATTGGGTACCAAATTGGGCGGCAACCTGATTGGCCGAAAGACCAGTCACACCGTCACTATTTTAGGTGTGTTGGTGGCGTTTGTTCTGTCAGTTATGACCTTGTCCGATGTGATGGCAGGCGCGCGCTTCAACGACACCATTTACGAATGGATGGTCATTGGCAGTTTGCGTATGGAAGTTGGCTTCATGGTCGATGGCCTGACGGCCATGATGATGGTGGTGGTGACGTTTGTCTCACTGATGGTTCACCTGTATACCGTGGGCTATATGGCCGAAGACGAAGGCTACAACCGTTTCTTCTCCTACATTTCCTTGTTTACATTTGCAATGTTGATGCTTGTGATGAGCAACAACCTGCTGCAGCTGTTCTTTGGCTGGGAAGCCGTCGGCTTGGTGTCTTACTTGCTGATTGGCTTTTGGTTTAAACGTCCAACAGCGACTGTCGCTAACATGAAAGCCTTTTTGGTAAACCGTGTTGGCGACTTTGGTTTTATTCTAGGTATTGGTCTCATTGTGGCCTACACAGGTACATTGAACTACACGGAAATTTTCGCCACCGCAGACACGCTTGCCGGTCAAACCCTGCCAGGCAGCGACTGGTTGTTGTTGTCCGTGATTGGTATTTGTTTGTTTGTGGGCGCCATGGGCAAGTCCGCCCAATTCCCATTGC
This sequence comes from uncultured Comamonadaceae bacterium, assembly GCA_937893415.1. Taxonomy (GTDB): domain Bacteria; phylum Pseudomonadota; class Gammaproteobacteria; order Burkholderiales; family Burkholderiaceae_C; genus RS62. The sequence goes on from CALBWZ010000186.1 coordinate 4,841, forward strand.
ACGTGTGGTTGCCAGACTCAATGGAAGGCCCCACACCTATTTCTGCGCTGATTCACGCCGCCACAATGGTGACTGCTGGTATTTTTATGGTGGCGCGCATGTCGCCACTATACGAGCTGTCAGATACGGCCCTTAACTTCATTATGGTGATTGGTTCCATCACAGCGTTGTTCATGGGCCTGCTGGGCCTGATTCAAAACGATATCAAACGCGTGGTGGCTTACTCCACCTTGTCACAGTTAGGGTATATGACCGTGGCTTTGGGTGCGTCTGCATATTCAGTGGCGGTTTTCCACCTGATGACGCATGCTTTCTTTAAAGCGTTGTTGTTCTTGGCGGCAGGGTCAGTGATCATGGGGTTGCACCACAACCAAGATATCCGTTGGATGGGCGGCGTGCGCAAGTACATGCCCATCACTTGGATCACCTTTTTGTTGGGCTCATTGGCACTAATCGGTACGCCGTTCTTTTCTGGTTTCTATTCCAAAGACTCCATCATTGAGGCGGTACACGCCAGCAGTTTACCTGCGGCAGGGTTTGCCAACATGGCGGTGTTGGCTGGTGTGTTTGTTACAGCCCTGTACTCATTTCGCTTGTACTTTTTGGTCTTCCACGGTAAAGAGCGCTACGACCAAAATCCTGATGCACATCATGGCGACCACGCGCATGACGACGACCCAAGTCATGGCGCTCATGCCCAGGGCCACACAGACAAGCCGCATGAGTCCTCTTGGGTTGTAACTTTGCCCCTTATATTGCTGGCCATTCCTTCTGTGTTGGTGGGCTACTTCACCATTGATGGGTTGTTGTACGGTAACTTTTTTGCAGATGCCATTGTTGTTGATGCTGTCAAACACCCTGTGATGGTTGAGTTGGCAGCAGGTTTTAATGGCGCTGCCGCAATGGCCATTCACGGTCTGCAATTGGCGCCGTTTTGGCTTGCTTTGGCTGGTGTGGTGCTGGCCTACTACATGTACATGGTGAATCCTGCCGTGCCGGCTGCTTTTGCCCGGGTATTTGCGCCCATCATTACGGTGATGGAGAACAAGTACTACATGGATTGGTTTAACGAAAACGTGCTGGCACGTGGCGCTAGGCTGTTGGGTACAGGCTTGTGGAAGGGTGGTGACCAAGGCGTTATTGAGGGTGGTGTTGTCAACGCCAGCTGGAAGTTGATTGGTTTTATTTCGTCACTGGTTCGCAGGGGACAAAGTGGTTTTTTGTACCACTATGCTTTTGTGATGATTTTGGGCACGTTCGCTATGGTGACTGTGTTCGTTTGGCTGGCGTAATAAGGGAGAATAAAAAATGGGTTCGTTAAGCCTTGCGATTTGGACGCCAATTGCGTTCGGTATTTTATTGCTGCTCATAGGTAATGAGCGCAACGCCGCCACTGTTAGGTGGGTGGCCTTAATCGGGTCGTTGGCTGGTTTATTGGCCACTGCGCCCATGAAGAGCAACTTTGTGAGTGGCGAAGCAGGCTTTCAGTTGGTAGAGCGCAGCGTTTGGATTGAGCGCTACAACATGTTCTATTTGCTGGGCGTTGACGGTATCTCGTTCTGGCTGGTGGTGTTGACAGCCTTTATCAACGTGGTCGTTGTGATTGCGGGTTGGCAAGTCATTGAGCAGCGTGTGCACCAGTACATGGCCGCCTTTATGGTGCTCAGCGGGTTGATGATTGGTGTGTTTTTAGCGTTAGACGCCATGCTGTTTTACGTATTCTTTGAGGCCACGCTGATCCCCATGTATTTGATCATTGGCGGCTGGGGTGGTCCGAATAAAATTTACGCTGCGTTCAAGTTTTTCTTGTACACATTGCTAGGCTCATTGCTGATGTTGGTGGCGCTTATTTACTTGTACAACCAGTCTGGTGGCAGTTTTTACTTGGCTGATTGGTACAACTTGCCTTTAAGTAGCAGCGCGCAGACCCTTGTCTTTTTTGCTTTTTTTGCGGCCTTTGCCGTAAAAATTC
>CALBWZ010000187.1 GCA_937893415.1 uncultured Comamonadaceae bacterium
CTCTTCGCTATGTTTCGCGACCAGTTACATACCACCCCGCAAGTTTTCTGGAGCGGTGTGCGAGTCGAAGAAGTGGTTCGTCGTCTGAAGTGCCGAGACGAACCGTTAACTTCGGTAGCATTGGAGTTGGGGTTTTCTTCCCCTGGAAATTTCTCGCGTTTCTTCAAAGAGCATGTGGGAGTCTCGCCATCTACGTTTCGACGCGTCGCCTCAACGTATCGGTCTGCTCTGCCTCTTGCTTGACAGTTCCCCCATCCAAGCCGTGCACCTCCTCTCTCCGGCACCATTAGATTCAAGGGTTGGCAGGCAATTAACTGCTAAGCCTTTCTTGTTTTGCAACCTCATACATGCGCTGTACCGCCAGCAGTACGCGGTTTTCGCCTGAAAATGATTTGTTGTGCCCGAATCAGTGACCCGCACGCGCTTGTCAATATCAGGCACATGAACTTGTTCACCACCGTATCAACGCGAACCTGTATGGCTTTGGGCAGATAGCCACCCTGACACAAGGTGGCTCGATCTGGACGTGTTTGCCGACACGCTGAACAAGCGTTCTAGTAGCCACCCAAATACAAGGTGGCAAGATCCCGCGGTGCTCCTGCACCATACGGACAGCGCGTTCGCGCAGCTCGGGGAGCAACTTGTTTGATTTCTTCATGGCCCCATCTTCTCAAAGGTTGGGGCCTCCACACTACACAGGGCGATGCAGTACCCAAGGTTGTGCTCAAGTCAGGCTAAGCCTAAGATCCAGTAGAAAGAAACCTGCTTCAGTCCTGCGCTTTAAGCTGCAGCACATAGCCCAGTAACAGGAGAAATTCGATGACACCTTATAACTACGGGCTCAAGCTAAGCATCCGTGACCATGATCTTCTTCGAGAGATGATTGATAGAGAAGCAGGCAGTGAGATGCTTAAAGAGTGTTTGGCTTGTGCAGGCGTCATACAGCCTGGACAGGGGGCTACGCCAACCCATTTAGTGGTTGACATGAACGATATGCAATCTATATTTCTCGCACGCTGGCTTGAAAGTGCACGCTGGGGCGGCAAGATTGGTCATCCTAAAAACGACGCGGAGCGTGCGTTAAAGGGTCGTGTGCTGGTTGCTTACAAAGCGTGTGTTGCCCAAATAAAAAGCTGGACAAACTATGGAGAAGATGGTGAAAGTCCAACAATTCACATTGGGTGATGCTGAACACTTCCCTCGACAACTACACCACCAATCCCAGCTCATGAACACACCTGACTGACACGCGTTGAGGGGACATCTTTCTAGCGAACAAATATGTATTGACGGCGGCACTGTCAAAACCACTCTGGCCAAACTGTACAGCCAAGCAGCCCAATACACATTACCCAGTTACAAAGCAGCACTGCTATCCCACGTCGCGAGGCAATGGATGTAAATTTATGCGTTTTAACGGATAAGGGACAGCTGGCATTGGCTGAGCCGCTACGACCTTCCAGCGATTTTTCTTGGCACACAACAATACACATGCGCTCACCAGATTTGACTTTGCTAGGTTGCAGGTTGCAAGTCATCGGTGCTGTGTTGTTTTGAGCCACGACGGTTAAAAGTGCGTCTTAAGCGACTGATGTTGTGCCGTTTTGACGGCTGCAGGCCAGTGTGCCCAGTCACACGGTATGCAGCTTAGCCCGGTCATGCTGAACAGCGCCGCCACCTCAGGCACTGTGCCCAGCTGGTGCGCTCTGTACACAGCAAAACCAATCACTTGGCGGGTCTCAGTTTGCTTGGTCGATGGTTGGAACCCGCACCTGCGATGCAACCGACACAGGGTGTCGAAGAACGGCTGGATTGGGGCGCCATCACTTTATACAGCGCAGCCAAGTTGTGTAGCAAGCCAAGCCGCTAATGTGCACGCTTGCGGATATGGTAAAAAGTCGATTGTTTTCAATGGCTTTAACAACAAAGGCGACATCAGCACCAAGCCATAATCGCGTATAAGACGGTTAAAAGACGTTCACGACCTCGTTGTGTCAATACAAGGACATCCCCATGCAGGCATCGACAGACAACCCATCGCTTTACTTCAGAGTCCAAAAAAGGACCATGGAAATTTTAGACAAGGGGGAGCATGACGACAAGGCCAGTTTGTGGTGTGACTTCGTCATTACCGCCTTGGTGCTTCTCAATATTGCCGCCGTCATTCTTGAGTCGGTCAACAGCATTGATTTGGCCTATGGGCCATTTTTTGACCACTTTGAATTGCTAAGCGTTGGGTTTTTCAGCGTGGAATTTGTGATGCGCACTTGGTCCAATGCCGCTAGATACGCTGGCTCGGGTTCTGCTTGGATGGGCAGGCGCCAGTATGTGTTTAGCTTTCACGGGGT
>CALBWZ010000188.1 GCA_937893415.1 uncultured Comamonadaceae bacterium
TCGAACGCCTTAGGCAAAGTCAGTCCTTGCTGCAAGTCATGGTGAAGTTGGTCAATGACACCAGTCAAGGCTGCAGGTAATGTTTGCCCACGCAGCAGCAGCAAGGCGTTTAGCAGCGGCAGTCCTGCCGCACACAAAAAAGCCAGTTGCTGCGTGAGCCACAACACTTGTTTGCTGCTGACTTTGTGGCGATTGTTGGCCGTGGCTTGCGGCCTGCTGTTTATGGCGTAAACCTGCGCTGCGTACACCCCCAAGTTGCGAACTTGCTGCAAAGCAGCTTGGTTGCTACTGGCCGATATTTCGCCGCTGCAGGTCCGTCCAGAATGGTCTTGGGCATGCCATGTCCAGCGGGTCATTGAGCGGCTTCCAAGGTGACGTGTCGCAAGGCCTCTTGCCAACTTGTGCTACCTTGAGTAATTCGCTGCAGCGCGTTGTGAGCCAGTGTGTGTGTGCCAGATTGCGTTGCAGCCGTTTGCAACGATTGCTCATCGCCCTGGTTTAAGCAGGCTTGTCCCACTGTTTTGGTCATGGCGAGCATTTGATAAATACCGAACCTGCCCATATAGCCATTGATACAAGCAAGGCACTCAGATGGCTTGTGCGGTGGTTGGTACATAAACTCTGGTGCAGCCAGTCCGTTGTGAAGCCAGGCCTGTGCTTGTAACGGGGTCAAAGCGGTGGGTTCCTTACAAATGGGACATAGCTCACGCAACAGCCGTTGTGCGGTAATGAGTTGGATGCTTGAGGTCAAGTCCACGGCCGCGACGCCCATGTGTATCAAGCGCGTGATGGCTTGTGGCGCGTTATTGGCATGCAAAGTAGATATAACCAAGTGCCCAGTTTGAGCTGCTTGCACGGCCATGTGCGCACTGGTTTTGTCGCGTATTTCTCCCACCACAATCACATCTGGATCTTGGCGTAATATGGCGCGCAGTGCCGCTGTAAAGCTCAAGCCTGCTGCTTCATTGACTTGAATTTGATGCACCTGAGTTAGCAACAACTCCACAGGGTCTTCAATGGTGCACACATTGATGTGGGCCAAGTCTAGTGTTTGCAGCGCGCTGTAAATACTTGTGGTTTTGCCACAGCCTGTGGGGCCTGTCATGAGAATGAGGCCGTGTGGCGCACGCAAGCTGCTGTGTAATGTGGCTAGCTGAGCAGCGTTGTAGCCCAGCTGCACCAGCGGTGTGCACTGGCTGTTATTGGCCAACAAGCGTATGACCAGTTTTTCACCCATAGCCGTCGGCATGCTGGCAATGCGGCAGTCTTGGGTACCGTTGTTGGGCAGCTTCGCCAGCCAATGCCCGTCTTGAGGTAAGCGCTGTTGTGCGATATCCATGGACGCGCTGATTTTGATGTAAGAGCGCAGCGAGTCTTTGAGTGCTGCGTCTATGGGTGCAGCCCCTATGTGGGTGGCAGCCACCAATACACCGTCTATACGCACACGTGCTGTTAGTCCGCTGGCGTCAGGCTCTAAATGGATGTCTGATGCCCGGTGCTGTATGGCGACCTGCAGCAGCTGCTGCCACGTATCGGCAGCGCCGGGTTGTAATGTAGAGTAATTGTAAGACATAGGGTTAATGTGTAAGCCTATGACGAGTCTGAAAATAGGTAGTTGTACCTGTTTTTCACGTTAACCAGTGGTTGCTAAACACTCAGTCGTAAGCACGGCTCCATACCAGGTCAACGTTGTTGGCCTCTCCTGTTTGAGCGCGAACCGACAAGCTGTTGCTAAGCTTTAAGTGAATAGACAGCAGGCCTTGGATACTGGCTACAGAGCGCGTGTAACTGGTGTAAATACGCTCTCCAAGTTGTTTGCCGACAGTCAATTGCGCTGCCCGTGTGCTGCCATCAGTCTGGCGAGACTCGCCTTCAATGCTGAATTCATCGACCACGTCGGCGAAGCCTTGGTTGTCGCCAACCAAGCCCACAATTGCGTTCTGAATCACCGCAGCCTCGGAGCCGCCACGCGCGCTGGGATGACCGAGCAGCAACCAGCTTAATTTGTCGCTGTCTGGCATGGCGACGTTGGCGTAAAGGGTCACTTTTGGATTTTTCAATGAACCTTGAACTTGTACGCCAACTTCAGGTTCTGTCATGGCGCGTACGGCCAGTAAGTCTATTTGGGGCGTGTCGGGGCGGCCTGCAAATAGCAAGCGGCCACGTTTGACCAGCAAGTCTTGCCCGTACGCTTTGTAACGCGCATCAACCGTATTGACCTCGCCGTTCAGCTTGGGCTGATTGAACGCATCTGGCCCACCTATGTGCAATGCACCACGCAAGCCAGTGGTTAGGCCAAAGCCGCTGACCTTGAAAGCGTCGCCCAATGACAGGTTGATATCCAAGTTCAGTGGCAGCGAATTGGATGGCGCTGGCGCTGAGACGCCTTTAATTACTACATCGTCGCCTAGGCTTGGCGCATTCATTCTGCCTAGCGTGATATCTGCTTTATCAACAGTCAAGGAGCCGCTCAAGCCCAAGCGTTGTAGTTGCCATTGGCTGAATAGTTCGCCGCTGATGCGAACCCGTCGGTCAGCTTTAGAGGCTGCTTGAAAACCCTTTAGTTTCAGTGCAAGGTGCGACGCTGTTTGGGTATTGTTCAATGTACTGTGCTCCCAGTTGAGTCGCCCAGTTGCGATGGCATAGCCTCCTTGAACCTCGTCGACAACACCGTGCATGTACAAGCGCTCTATATTTATGCCTTGTGGGTCTAGCTGCGCCTTGAGTTGGCCACCGCCCAAGTCGAAATCACCATATTTGTGAGCCAAGCTTAGGTTGCTACCTTCTAGGCTAGCGCTTGGTTGGGGTTGGCCATGTGTGCCGCCCAGTTGCACATTGGCATGTAGTTTGCCGCCTATTTGTAAGGTGCTGGGCAACCAAGGACTTAGCCATGCCAATTCGTTGAAGTCTAGACTCGCACTGGCCTTGACAGGTGCATTGGGTGTGGCTTGCACACCCCAAGCCGATGGTTTGAGTGAGGTGACCAAGCGGGCTGAGGCGTGGCCTACCAATGCGCTGCGAATGTCGGCGCGGGCTTGTAATTGTGTGCCAAGCCACTTGGCTTGCAACTCAAGCTTATCCAAGCCTATGGCTTGCCAGCGCGTGGTGTTTGGCGTCATAACTTCTATGTCGCCGCTGGTTGTCGCCAAGCTCAAGGCTATATCTGGCAGCTTTTTAGGTCCAAAACGCGCGCGCCAAGTGCCGCCTAACACCACGTTGCTGCGCCATGTACGAGCTTGGTCTGGCAACAGGGTTTCAAAGGCAGCGGTGTTGAGATTGGCTAGCGTGCCGCTGATGTCCACACCAGAGACACTGGCCGTCCATGCCTGCCAGTTGATGCGTGACAAACAGTGGGCTTGATCACAACTTTGCAGGCCTAGCGCTACACCGCTGGCATTGCCACGGGCGGTTCCAGCGCGTAGTTGCCCGCGCCAAGGGCTTGAGCTGCGTACCAACCAGCTGTGCGCGGCCTTGTCGCGCCAACCAAGTTCCCAGCTCAGGTCGCTCCAACCCATGTCGCTGGGTTGTTTGGTTGGTATGTTGAGCCGCGCGTTGGCGCTTAGGCGTAGGTCGCGGGCCATGCCGGGTATGTCCGTTTGTGCCAGTAGGTTGACGTTCAAGTCTTGCCATGTATTGCTTATGACAACGCGGGCTTGTTGCAATGTCCATGCGTTGTGCCCATTGTTAAGCCCGTCAGACATGCTCAGCTGCTGTGCGTTGAGTGAGGCTTGCACCTGGCCACTGCCAGTAAAAGATGCCTTGAGGTCTAGCTTGCCGCTGGACAATACTGGCAGCGGAGCGATCAGCTGTGTGCGTTGGCCTAGTTGGTTGACCCAGCTGACCAAGCGGTGGATGTCGCTCACCTGCAAAGACAATTGGCCAACCGGCAGGCTTTGTAGCTTGGTGTTGGCATTCAGTTCGGTGTTGAGCGTAAGCCCGGGTGCGCCGCCAGTCAGATTGGCCTGCAGTTGCTTGCTGCTTAAATCAAGTGAGACATCGCCTTGCAGCCACGCTGTGCCGCCCACTGATGAGCCGGCCACTGAAGTGCCAGACTTACCCAGAGTTATGTCTAGCTTGCTGACATGCAATCGGTCTGCACTGAGCGTGATGTGAGCGCTGGCTTGTGCTGGTGGCAGGCTTTGTGAGGGTGCTTGCGATAGTTGCAGCTCTGCTGACCAACTGTCGCCTGTGCCAGGTGTGAGGGCAAAGTGGCCTGATAAGTCTGTGCTTGGCACACCACTGCCAAGCGGCATCCAACGCGCTACATCAAATTGCTGCAGCGTGACTGTGGCGCTGTTGAATGGTTGTGCCTTCCACGGCCGTATGACTGCCTCAGCGCTCAACAGTTGACGGCTGTTGGCTTGCGCACTGGCAGAAACACTAAGACGTGCAGGTGTTAAGGCCTCGCTGTTTTGCGCATCTCCTAGGTGGCCGCTTAGCGAGACCTTTGCCTCAAGTTGTTGCGATGCCAAATGAGGCGCGACGATGCTGGCAGATGAGCGGGCCTCAACAGTTGCTTCAACTGGCCATGTGCCAGCAGTGTTGAGTGCAAGAAGCGCATTTGCAACCAGCTCGCCATAGCGCAGCTCTTTAACGACCAACTGGTGCGGCGCTGTGCCCCCTGCATAGTTGTAGCGGACTTGAAGTTGGCTGAGCTCGTGTTTGTCAAGCCCGTGTTGCACAGCGATACGCTCTACGGTGAGGTCAAGACCCAATGCAACGGGCAGCGCTATGTCGCTGGGCAGCGCCAGCGGTGGGTTGTCTGTCTCAGATGCACTTGTATCAGCCCACACAACCCGCTCTATGTGAATAGCGCTACGTAAAAGCGGGCGTTTCAAGCGTGTGTCTGTACCTGTGTCTTGACGCGTCAACGTGAGCCACTTCTGTTGCGCCTGTGCTAGCCAGTCGACTTGCAGCTCCCATGTCCAGTCAAGGCCCTGCACACTGGCGCTGATGTTCTCGCGATGCCAGGTTATGTAGCCTATCTTTCCGCCGTGTCTAACGCTACCTTGCGCGTTACTGATATGAACAGTGGGCACCCATTGGTTGACCAATTTTGCAGTGGTTGCCAAGCTGCCAGCGCTGCCCGACCAGAGCCATAGGCTAAGCAATAGCAAGCTGAGTAGCAATGCCAATACCAAGGGCACAATGAGCATGCTGCGCATCAAGCGCTTAGTCACAGTTGCTGTTGGTTTTGGCAGTGGCAATGCGGGCGTTGCAGCGTTCAAAATCTAATACCCACAAACAAATGCAAGCGCCATTCACGGGTTTGGTGGCCATAGGCCATATCAAGCTGCATAGGCCCTACTGGGCTCATAAAACGTACACCAGTGCCAGTGCCAACATAGATGCGTTGCTCGTTTAACCGGT
>CALBWZ010000189.1 GCA_937893415.1 uncultured Comamonadaceae bacterium
TGCTTTTGACTGGGACGGAACCCTGTACGACTCCACTGCGGCGATTACCCACGCTATTCAGGCCTCCGTGGTCGACCTCGGCTATGACAAGCCCAGCGATGAAAAGGCCTCTTATGTGATTGGATTGGGTTTAATGCAAGCCTTGGCGTATGCGGCGCCTGATGTGCCGCCCGAACGTTTTGCTGAGTTGGGACTGCGTTACAGGCATCATTTTTCGAAAGCATTGGGTGAGTTAAATCTGTTTGAAGGCGTGTTGCCCATGCTGAATGCCCTGAAGGCCACGGGCGCATTACTGGCTGTTGCCACGGGGAAGTCGCGCAGCGGCTTAAATGAGGTGTTGCAAACTATGGATATACGCGGTGTATTTGATGATTCGCGCACCGCAGACGAAACAAAAGGCAAGCCAGACCCACTCATGCTTCATCAGTTGATGGACAGTTTGCAAGTGACCCCAGACCGGGTCCTTATGGTGGGCGATACCAGCCACGACTTGGGGATGGCCAACAACGCCGGTTGTCACAGTTTGGGCGTGAGCTATGGGGCACATGACCAAGCCAACTTGGATGCTTGTCATCCTATGGCTGTCGTGCACAGCGTCGGTGAAATGCAGCAGTGGTTGCTGGCTCGTTTGCAGCCATGAGTAAGCAACCACCGCTTGAACTGTTTGACGCCTCTCGTCGATCTGGTGCGAACGTTAGATGGCGACACCTGTGCGCCTGTGATGCGTTGGTAGACGGCGGGCTGGCAGTCTCTTTTGATGTGGTTTACCTAGGCGCGCCCTGCACGGCATTCGCTGTGCGATTCCAAGGACAGGTCAGGGCTTATTTAAACCGTTGCACACACGTAGCAATGGAAATGGACTGGATACCCAATCAATTTTTTTCAAGCGATGGCCAATGGCTCTTATGTGCCACACATGGCGCCATGCACCACCCACTAACAGGTGCTTGCACTGGTGGGCCGTGCAATGGGGGCTTAACGCTGATTCACACACGTGAGCAAGGCGACGCTGTGCATTGGCAGTCACAATATGACTTATTACCAGCGATCTAAGTTCCGCTGCTAGCAACAAACCAAACTGTATTTATGACCGATCTCACCACACCCAATGACACCACGGCTACCAGTTCAACGACAGCGGCGCCAGCCAGCGGCTGGGAGCGTGAAGCCCTGCGTGACATGCTGCAAGAACATGTGCGTGCGGGGCGCTCAGCAAGACGCTGGAGTTGGTTTAAGCGCGGGTTATGGCTGCTGGTCATTGTGGGTTTTGCTGTCTGGTGGGTGATGCAGTCTAGTAAATCTAGCGCCATGCCTACCCGCAGCGCGCATACAGCTTTGGTGGTCGTGGAAGGCGTTATTGCTTCTGACGCTGAGGCCAGTGCTCAAAATATCAACCGTGCATTGCAAAATGCGTTTGAAGACAAGGGCGCCAAGGCCGTGGTTATGCTCATCAACAGCCCCGGAGGCAGCCCCGTACAAGCAGGCATGGTATTTGATGAAATACGCCGTCTGAAAGCGTTGCACAACAAGCCCTTGTATGCTGTTGTTGAAGAAACCTGCGCCTCAGCTGCCTATTACATTGCGGCGGGCGCAGACGACATATTCGTAGACAAAGCCAGCGTGGTTGGCAGCATTGGCGTGCTGATGGATGGTTTTGGGTTTACTGGTTTGATGGACAAGCTGGGTGTGGAGCGCCGTTTGCACACGGCGGGTGTAAACAAAGGCTTTTTGGACCCGTTTGCACCTGAAAATCCACAGCAAGTGGCGCATGCGCAAGCCATACTGGACGACATCCACCAACAGTTTATTGCCGTGGTTCGTGAAGGAAGGGGCATGCGTCTTAAAGAAACACCAGACATGTTCAGCGGTCTGTTTTGGACGGGTGAGCAGGCCATTGTGTTGGGCTTGGTTGATAAACTGGGCAGCCTTGAAATGGTGGCCCGCGATGTCGTTGTAGCCCCTGACATCGTTGATTACACAGAGCGCGAAACGCTCAGCCAACGTGTGGTCAAGCAACTTGGTGCAGCCATGGGCGAAGGCGTTGTCAAAGCCTTGCAGAGCGGTAGCTTGAAGTTGCAATAAGTGTTAACGGCAACCCGTTTACGTCGGCTCTTTGGCGTTGCGGCGGTTTGTTAAAAGTCTTGGTTATCATGCGTGCATGACTTCTATTGACCACACACCACGACCTACAGTTCGCAAAGCGGTATTTCCCGTAGGTGGTATGGGTACGCGGTTTTTGCCAGCGACCAAAGCCATTCCCAAAGAAATGCTGCCAATAGTCGACAAGCCCCTTATTCAATACGCAGTGGAGGAGGCCTACGCGGCCGGTATTCGTGAAATGATCTTTGTAACTGGGCGGCACAAACGCGCTATTGAAGATCATTTTGATACGGCGTTTGAGCTGGAGCACGCGCTAGAGCTTGCCCAGAAAGAAGATTTGTTGAGTTTGGTTCAGGCCATCAAGCCCGACGATATGCAGTGTGTCTATATTCGCCAGGCCAGACCGCTAGGCTTGGGTCACGCCGTATTGTGTGCTGAGCCCCTTATTGGCCAAGAGCCATTTGCTGTTGTGTTGGCCGACGACTTGATGGTGGGCACCACGCCCATACTGGCTCAAATGGTAGAGGCCTACGAACAAGTCAAAGCGAGTATTTTGGCCGTCCAAGATGTGCCGCGTGAACATACAAAACGGTATGGCATTGTCGATGTGGCTGGCAAAACGAACCAGTTGTCTCAAATTTTAGGAATGGTAGAAAAACCAATGCCAGCGTTGGCGCCTTCTACGCTGGGGGTTGCTGGGCGTTACATACTTGACAGTGCGGTATTTGATGCTATTCGCAACCAGCCTGTCGGTGCTGGTGGTGAGTTACAGCTAACCGACGGCATTGCCGCGTTGATGGCGACACAACGTGTGTACGCATACCGCTACGAAGGCCAACGCTATGACTGCGGGCAGCAGGCTGGATTTTTAGCTGCCACGGTTGATTTGGCCCTGCAACGTGCAGATATTGCACCAGACTTTATGGCGCACTTGCGTGCTGTGTTGGCGCGCTAATCCCCTGCAGCCCTGCGGGAGCTGAACAGCCGTTTTAAAAAGCCAATTTTGGCGGTTGTATCAGTTTTTTTGATGTCAGCTTGCGGGTCAAATTTTGTGGTTAATTTCGTTATGGGGATGAAGTCGGCTGCGGAGGAGCCTGCCGAGCCACGTTGCTGCATGAAGTGGTTGAGTACATTTGACTCGCCCGTGACGCGGCGCAATTCACTGACTCTCATATTGCCTCCGCCAGTCTGTGCTTTGCTAAGCACGTGCGCCATGCCGACATCTGCAACACTTTGCGCAAATAGCCTGAATGATTTCCCAGCATCACCAGGCATCTCACTGAGATAGCCTTTTTTAAATAAAAGTTTGGCATCCTCGAAGCCAAAAACAGGTGGGCTGAGTACAAAGCTAATTGGGAAATTTTGAGAGGTGAACATATCGCTGATAGAGTCGATTGACTCTACGCGGCTAGGGCAAATAATCAATTGTGGCGGCGTGCGCACAGTTGATTCGAACACCCAGTGCAAGTTGGATAAAAAACCAATGGTGGCTGAGACCTCAATGCCAGACATGGATACGGGTGTGAGTACCACGTCGTAATCAAACAACCAGTTGCCGTCTAGTGCGTCTGACCATGTCAAGTCCGCAACCACCACAGCAGAACTTTCAGCTGCGTGGCGCAAGTGACGCCTAGCATCCAATGCAGCGCCACGTCTGCCCAGGTCAAGTGGTAAAGGGTGGTGCTGAACCACCACGCCAATAGGGCGAGCTTCTCGCAACCACTCGCTGGAGGAGCCGTGCAAATCCAGGTCAAGTAACGTGGTGGTAAGCCCCAGCTCAATTTTAAAATACGCTGCTAGGTTGGCAGAAATGGTGCTTTTACCCACACCACCTTTGCGACTGGTCACTAAAATTTTCAGTGCCTTGGGCAGTGGTGTTGGCGCTATCGGTGGCGCCTGTGGTGGCGCTTGTGTGCTGCCAAGGTTATTGAATGGCGGTTGGTACATAGTGCTCTTTGGACATAAGTCAGCAATTTGGGCAGTATGCAGGTGTCTTGCGCCGGCTTATTAATTATTATTATAAGCTTTACGCGCCGCTATGGCAGGGTTAAGTCCTTTACGTGGTGGATGTTAAAGATACCGTATCCCTGCAGAAGCAGCCATAAAAAACCCCCGCTGTGTAGCGAGGGTGGTTGTTTGGGAGGTGCTGGCTCAGCTAGATGAAACTTATGCGGGTGTTAAAGCTTTGCGCATCTTCTTCATGGCAGCCACCTCAATTTGACGGATGCGCTCGGCGCTGACGCCATACTCACTGGCCAGTTCATGCAGTGTCATTCCGCCGGAGCCATCGTCGTTGACCTTGAGCCAGCGCTCAGTCACTATGCGTTTTGAGCGGTCATCTAGTATGGCCATGGCGTTGTTCACGCCATCGGTGGCAAGGTGTTCACGCTCTTGTGCCTCCAGCACGGCGGTTGGTTCAAACCGCGCGTCCGTCAGGTAGGAAATAGGGCCAAAGGCCTCTTCACCGTCGCCATTGGGTGTGGGGTCTAACAACACGTCGCCACCAGCCAGGCGCGCTTCCATTTCCTGAACTTCTTCAGGCTTAACGTTTAGGCGGCGAGCCATATCAGCCACCTCTTTGGGGTTCAGTGTGTTGCGCGGTGTACTGCCCACGTCGCCTTGGGCAGTTTGGTGCATGCGCGCCTTCATCGAGCGAAGATTGAAAAATAGTTTGCGCTGTGCCTTCGTGGTTGCTACTTTTACCATGCGCCAGTTGCGCAGCACATACTCGTGAATCTCGGCCTTGATCCAATGCATGGCATAGCTCACCAAGCGCACGCCTTGCTCTGGGTCGAATCGGCGCACGGCTTTCATGAGGCCAATATTGCCTTCTTGAATCAAGTCGTTGTGCGGCAAACCATAGCCTAAGTACTGGCGTGACACAGACACCACCAACCGCAGGTGGGACATGATGAGTGCACCTGCAGCTTCTAGGTTGTTGTCGTCTTTGAGTTGCCTGGCAAAGTCTTGCTCCTGCTCAAGCGTGAGCATAGGCAAGCGGTTTACGGCCCCTATGTAAGCGTCCAAGCTGCCCAGAGGGGGGAGCACTGACCAAGGGTCACGCACAGCCATTTGCTGGGGGGTCAAGGTCACGAGAGTGTTCATCTGCTTGTCATTTCATTCATCACAGTTCTATATTAGCACTCTATAGGAGTGAGTGCTAAGGGGAAAGTTCAATCAATGGCGTGTGGTGATTACTGTCAGCCATCAGCGCAGCGGGATAGCCTCTCCTACGCCCAACACGCGGAACAG
>CALBWZ010000190.1 GCA_937893415.1 uncultured Comamonadaceae bacterium
TACATCGCCTCCCATAATGCCGCTATACTTGCTCATCACAAGTAAAAATTATATTTTTTAAACTATCACTTTTTAAAAGGTCGGCTGCCATGTCCCAGTCAGCATCACCACTTGCCACTTCTTACCTTCGCTTTTTACAACTGGTCAAAGCGATAGAAGGTTTACCCACTCTGCCGTCACTAGACGCCAATGAAAGCGCCCTGCTCGACGCCTTGGCCGTTCAGTGGTTTGCGGACAGCCCACTGACCGTGATGCAAGCCATGGGCTTGTCGGACTTGGGCTCGCCGGCCACCATGCACAGACGTATTGCACGCTTGCGCAAAATGGGCATGATTGCCATAGACGAAGACGTCAATGACACCCGCATCAAACGCTTGGTACTGACGCCAGTAGCCGTTGCGCACTTTGATCAACTGGGCAAATCATTACAAACTGCAGCGACTACCGCTTAGCATAACTTGTAACTACCGGCCCATCACAAACCCGCAGACGTTAGATCTGCGGGTTTTTTTCACCTTATCCGGTGCCGCGTAAGCGGTTTTTACAGCTTAAAGAACAATAGTCAAGTTTGATGCCCCACTAACAACAATGAACCGCCAACAGCCCTTCACCCAGCAGCTGATGCAGGCTGGTGCGGCCGCTGCTATTTACGCAGCTATGTTTTTCATCAATAGCTGGCTGTTTTCAGCCCTTGACTTCGCCGTTGGTGAGCGTTGGTTTTATTTGCCAGCAGGTTTGCGCTTGTTGTTGGTTTTGATTTTTGGCTTAAGTGGCGCCATTGGTATCAGCGTTGCGTCCGCCGCCATATCGCTCACCCTCTATTTCTCACACGACCCTATAACCGGCATAGTCGCTGGACTTATCAGCGGGTTTGTACCCTTTGTGGTGCAATCAATCATGCAGCGCTTTGCGGGCCTTGAGCAAAGCCTTCGCAACATCAACGCCGCCAACTTGTTACAACTCACGTTGTTGTATGCGGGCGCCACCTCCCTCATACACCAGGCTTGGTTTTTACTGCGCGGCGTAACCGAGAACTTTTGGACAACTGTATGGCCTATGTTTGTGGGTGATTTGCTTGGCTCTCTGTTCGTGCTGTGCGCAGCCTCTGCCGTGATCAGGCTGTTGCGTAAGCGCGGCTCTGTTGGCATTGTTCAGTAAACAAGCGCACTTAGTGCCAGCAAAAAAAAACCACCAACGGTGGTTTGTAAATAGGCTGTTACGCCTTGTTTCCCCCTGAAATCCCATTGCTAACGCACCACGAATGGTGCATCAGCGATCGGACGTTGCCAAACATGTCATGTGACAGCAACAGGTATATAGTAACTCTTTTTAGCTATAAATAAAGGTTGTCGTCTATTTTTTATACGACTAATAAAGCATTTTAACAACGCGGCGTCACTTGCGAGTCCGCCACAGACCGTATTGGGGCCACGCACATCAAAACTGAAACGCCTGACGAATCAACTTGTTGAATCCCCGGACTTGATCACAACGAGCCGTGCGCCAGACAAGCCGCGGACACCACTTAGCGCCGAGACGTTTGCGCGCAGCAACACTGCGCCGTAATCTCGGGCAACGACAAGCATCAACTGATGCCCCGAGGCCATGCCGCACACAGCCAATGTGGGCCCAGGCATTGTTTATTCTCGATAACAACCTGCGGCGGGTGGTACAGCTGCCATGAAACCAGCATAGACAAGCAATACAGGCGTAAAACTGTGTCCTGTAAAGACAGGAGAGCGCTAGGTCTTTACGGCCAAACGCTTGCCAGCCATGTGCACCAACCACAGCACTGGCAAGCCAATGATGGTCGTCAAAACAAAGAAATACGGATAACCCCAGACCTCAACCATACCGCCTGAGTAGCCACCCAAAGTCTTAGGAAGCAATGTCATGAGTGAGCTGAAAATAGCGTACTGAACCGCCGTGAAGGACACGTTGGTCAAACTTGACAGAAACGCTACGAACGCCGCGCTTGCGAATCCCGCCGCCAAGTTGTCGGCGCTCACAACGGCGTACATCATCGCCACATCGTGTCCAGCCATAGCCAAAGCCACAAAGGCCAAATTCGTCAGTGCAGACAACAAAGCACCCCACATCAAGGTGCGCATAACGCCCACACGCGTGGCCACGATACCACCCAGCACGCTACCTGCAATGCCAATTAGCACACCGTAGGTTTTGACAGCTGCTGCGATTTCTGGTTTGCTAAAGCCCATGTCTTGGTAAAACACATTGGAAATAACGCCCAGCACAATATCTGAGATGCGGTACAGCCCGATCAAGGCCAGCACCAACCATGCGGTGGAATGTCCATAGCGTTGGAAAAAATCATTGACGGGTGCCAACCACGTACGTTTGGCCAATGACACAGGTGCAATACCCAATTTAACCAAGGCACTGCCCACCAACACCGCGCCCCCAAGGGACACCAACAGGCGCACACTTTCCAACACAAAGCTTAACAGTGGGCCTGCAGACCACTGCGCTCTCAGTCCGTCTGCGACATCGCCGACTGTGCCAAACAATGCAATAAAACTGGCCACCCCCACCACAAACACACCCAGCATACGCACGTTCTCTGTACCACTTAGGGCGTTACTTGCGCTGCGCTCGGCATCTTGTGTGACCGCCACCTGCGGCTCACTTATGACACAGGTTGTAACGACCCCCACAAGCATGGTTGCTGCCATGATCAGGTAAGTGGTTTGCCATGCGCCGTAGTTGTAAGTCTCTTTGGTAGAGCCAAAGTAGTCGGCCAAATACAAAGCACCAGCGCCGGCAATCACCATACCAATGCGGTAACCGGCAATGTAGGTCGACGACATCATGGCCTGTAAATTCATCGGCGCAGACTCAATGCGGTAAGCGTCAATCACTATGTCTTGCGTGGCCGAAGAAAACCCCAACATCACGGCGCCAACAGCCATCATGGTGAGTGCGTCTGAGGCTGATGCGGGGTCCACGCTGGCCATGATGGCGATAGCCACCATCACCAACAATTGCGACACCAGCAACCACGCACGCCTGCGTCCTAACAGCTTGGTCAAAAGCGGCACAGGCAACTGGTCAATCAGCGGGGCCCAAATAAACTTAAACGAGTAACCAAGTGCGGCCCAGCTGAAAAAAGTAACCGCAGCGCGCTCTACCCCGGCCTCACGCAACCACAAAGACAGCGACGAAAAAATGAGCAAAATGGGCACGCCAGCCGAGAAACCCAAAAACAACATGGTGGCCACCCGCGGGTGCAACAACATGGCCAAGCCTTGCTGCCACGTTGTGTCAACTGGGTCAACTGGGTCAACGCTGTTGGTAGTGCTGTTGCTATTGCTATTGCTGCTGGCGTTGGTATTTGTCATGTCAGGTTCCACCTACATAAGGGTTGCTTTGGCGCTCAAGACCAAAGTTACTTTCAAGGCTATCGTCAGAACCAAGTACGGTGTCGTCGCCCATTGGCCACAACTGCTGGGCATGCTGCTGGTTACAGTAGCGTGGTCGCCTTGTGAAAATCGGTGCGACCAATGCTACCAGCAAACAACACGTCACCCAGACAGGCTCGCTTAATTTCAAGGGGGTAAAACACCACATGGCCAGGCGTGCAGCGAGGTCAACGACGCACTTGCAAGGGCCAATAACTTAGACTTGCATGCTGCGGTCGCACTGCACCAACGAACAGTTGTGTATGGCCACTTGGTTTTACCAATAGCTTTGCCCGGGTTCAATTAGCGGCTACACATCAGCGCAACTCAAACCGCACTGGCACCTCAAACCAAGCTGTTTGCACTTGGCCGTTGACCATGACCGGCACAAAACGCCACTTGGCAACGGCTTGCAACGCAGCACGGTCTAAACGATCAAAACCGCTGGGCTTGGCCAGCTCCACAGCTAAAGCTTGACCGCCAGCACTCACCTGCACGCGCAGCACCACCTCACCTTGTTCCCCCAGTCGACGGCTGAGTGCTGGATAGTCTGGTGGCGGGCTAGAGGCCTGCACGGCAGCTGGTGCGCGGTTAAAGATAGCGCTTGCAGTGCCCGCATTAGCAGCAATGGCAGTAGCACCATCAGCAGCGCTTGGTGCTGGCGAGAACTGATCTGAGGGCTTAGCATCGACCTTGGCCACAGACCTAGCTTCGCTCTGTGCCAAAAGGCCTTGTGAGGGCTTTACAACTGCTTGCCCGCTGATAGCCACAGCAACAGGGACAGGGACAGCAACAGGGACAGCAACAGGGACAGGGACAGGGACAGGGACAGGGACAGGTTGTTCAGCACGAGCTTGTACGGCACTTGCTTGTGCGGTAGTGGGTTGTGTTGTAGTTGGCTTAGTGCGCGCTTGCAGACGCACCTTGTCCAGCGGATCACCTGCCTGCTCACCCGCATTCGCCACGTCTGCACGGCTCACCCACACCAGCCGCTGCTCGTTTGCATTGGCGGTTGCGCTGACATCCTTCTTGGTGACCACCTCACCAGCCACGCTTGGTGCGCCCTGCGCCAACCACCACAACGACAAAGCCGCCACCCCATGAATGGCCACAGCCAAGCCGGCCCAGCCCCACCAATACGTGGTCGGCATTGGGTGTGTGGGCGCTTGGGCGGCCTCCCAGTTCATAGCGTGAAGTCGTAGCCAATCGTCAGTGGGGCATGGTCAGAGAAGCGCTGCTCTTTATACACATGGCTGGTTGTGGCGGTGGCGGCGGTAGCTGGCGTGGCCAAGTGGTAATCCAAGCGCCAACCCACATTATTGGCCCAAGCTTGGCCACGGTTGCTCCACCAGGTGTAGGCCTCGTCTGTGGCCGTAGGTTCAAGTTGGCGGTACACATCCACCATGCCTGTGGCTAAAAACTGCGCCATCCACTCGCGCTCCTCTGGTGTAAAGCCGCTGTTTTTTTGATTGCTGCGCCAGTTTTTGAGGTCTATGTTTTGGTGGGCAATGTTCAAGTCACCGCACAAGATGTATTCGCGACTGGTCCGCAAGCTTTCTAAATAAGGACCCATGGCATCCAGAAAGCGAAATTTTGCACCTTGGCGTATATCGCCTGAGGAGCCGCTGGGGAAGTAGCTGCTAATGATGCTGCGCTTGGACTTGGGCGTGTCAAAGCGCAGCTCTATGTAGCGCCCTTCTACATCAAACTCGGCGCTGCCAAAGCCCCGCACCACGTCGCTGGGTTCATGTTTGGTGTAAATACCAACACCTGAATAGCCTTTTTTCTCAGCGCAATGAAAGCGCCCCGGCAAGCTGGCAATCACATCCAGTGTGCCGGCTATATCGGGCTCTTGGGCTTTGAGCTCTTGTACGCACATACAATCGGGTGCAAGTTGCTCCACCCAATCAGCCAAGCCTTTGCGTGCGGCTGATCTAACGCCGTTGAGGTTGAGCGAAGTGAGTTTGAACAAGGATTGGGTCATGGGCTCTACACAACAATCAACCAACACCAGTAACAATGACTTGGCGTTGGCCTTTGTAGCTTTTTCGGTTGACGCAGGCGTCCTGCGCTTGGGTGAATTTAAAACAAAGGCGGGGCGACTGAGCCCCTATTTTTTCAACGCGGGCCTGTTTGACGATGGCGCCAAACTGTCGCGCTTGGCTCAATTTTATGCACAGCGCATTCTGGCCAGCGGCATTGATTTTGACATGTTATTTGGGCCGGCTTACAAAGGTATTCCTTTAGCCACAGCTGTGGCCATTGAATTGGCGCGCATGGGCCACAACTTTCCCGTAGCCTACAACCGCAAGGAAGCCAAAGACCATGGCGAAGGCGGCAGCTTGGTGGGCGCACCCCTGGCAGGCCGTGTGCTGATCATTGACGACGTGATGAGCGCTGGTACTGCAGCGCGCGAGTCGATTGCCTTGATCAACGCCGCCGGCGCGGCGGCTTGCGGCGTGGCCATTGCCCTAGACCGCCAAGAAATGGCCACACAGGTAATCAATGGCCAGGTGGTCGATACACCACACAGCGCAGTGCAATACGTGCGCGAAACACTCAAACTGCAGGTGTGCGCCATTGCTGCGCTGTCAGACTTGCTGAGCTACTTGGCGGCAGACCAAGCCAGCAACACCGAAATGCAAGCGCACTTTGAGCGTGTGCAGGCCTACCGCACACGCTATGGCGTTGCCGACTAGCGGCGTCGGCGCCCAAGCTAACCCTGCTGTTAGTTGCGCAACTGTTTAGCTTTGTAGACTCAAGCCTCTAGAAGCACACGCAACAAGTCATTGACCTGCTGCGGGTTGGCTTTGCCTTTGCTGGCTTTCATGACTTGACCAACCAACGCGTTAAAGGCCTTGTCTTTACCCGCCTTGAATTGCACCACATTGTCGGGGTTGGCCGCAATCACGTCGGCAATAATCGCCTCTAAGGCCTCAGTGTCGTTCATTTGCTTGAGGCCTTTGGACTCAATTAAGACGTCGACATCAGCGCTTTCTCCATTCCACAAGGCGTCAAACACTTGGCGCGCGGCGTTGTTGGAGATGGTTTGGTCTTGAATGCGGGCAACCAGTGCCGCCAACAACGCCGCTTGCACGGGCGCATGCGCAATATCCAAACCGTCTGCATTCAAACGCTTGGACAACTCACCCATCATCCAATTGGCTACCAGTTTGGGCTGGCCACAACCTGAGGTGGCCGCTTCAAAGTAGGCCGCCGTGTGTTGGCTAGCAGTGAGCATATCGGCGTCATAAGCGGACAGCCCGTGCGTTTCAATCAACCGCTTGGCCATCACACGGGGCAGCTCAGGCATAGCGGCTTGCACACGTGCGACCCACTCGCGAGAAATGACCAATGGGGGAAGATCAGGGTCGGGAAAGTAGCGGTAATCGGCCGCATCTTCTTTGGTGCGCATGGCACGGGTTTCGCCAGTGTCTGGGTCAAACAAAACAGTTGCTTGTTGAATCGCATAGCCGTCTTCAATCTGCTCAATTTGCCACAAGATCTCAAAGTCAATGGCTTGTTGCATGAAGCGAAAGCTGTTCAGATTTTTGATCTCACGCCGCGTACCCAGCTCTGCGCCTGGCTTGCGCACCGAGACGTTGGCGTCGCACCTAAAGCTCCCCTCCTGCATGTTGCCGTCGCAAATACCAATCCACGTTACCAATTTGTGAAGCTCTTTGGCATAGGCAACAGCCTCGGCGCTGGACCGCATATCGGGCTCAGTCACAATTTCAAGCAGCGGCGTGCCGGCGCGGTTTAAATCAATGCCACTTTGGCCTATAAAGTCGTCGTGCAAGGACTTGCCCGCATCTTCCTCAAGATGGGCGCGCACCAATCTAACACTGGTGGGCTCGCCGTCCAGCAAAAAACTGACTGTGCCACCTTGTACCACTGGGGTTTCAAATTGGCTGATTTGATAGCCTTTAGGCAAGTCTGGGTAAAAATAATTTTTACGCGCAAACACGCTTTTGTCTGACACATAGCCACCGACAGCCAGCCCCAACTTAATGGCACGCTCAACCGCACCTTTGTTCATCACGGGCAAGGTGCCTGGCAAGGCCATGTCCACCACGCTGGCTTGCGTGTTCGGCTCGGCACCAAAAGCCACACTAGAGCGGCTGAAAATTTTAGAGTGTGTCGACAGTTGGGTGTGTGTCTCAAAGCCAATAACGACTTCGTAGCCATTCACTAGCAGGGATTTTTGAGGTGCGAGGGCGCTCATGTTGCGGCTCCTGGGGTGATCAAGCTGGGGCTGCGTCGATGCCAGTCGGTGGCTTGCTGAAAACTATGTGCGGTGTGCAACAAGGCAGATTCATTCAAATAGTTGCCCACCAACTGCAAACCCACAGGCATTGCGCCAGCACCAAACCCTGCTGGCACGCTCATGCCTGGCAGCCCCGCCAAACTGGTTGACAGGGTAAAAATATCGGCCAAGTAGTTGGCCACAGGGTCATTGCTCTTTTCG
>CALBWZ010000191.1 GCA_937893415.1 uncultured Comamonadaceae bacterium
GCGGAATTGGTAGACGCACTAGTTTCAGGTACTAGCGCTGCGAGGCGTGGAGGTTCGAGTCCTCTCTTGGGCACCAAAGTTGGTAGATACGCGAAAAAGCCACTGGTTTTAATGTAACCAGTGGCTTTTTTTGGGCTGCACCGTTGGGCCACACATCACTCAAAGCCGAGACGTCAACTCCAACCCACAACAGCAGAATGGCTGAAGTCATGGTTGTTTGCAGTGGGTTGATCGTGAGAGTTGGAATGGCGGGCACAGCCTTCAGCTTACACCACTTGTGCGGCCAGGTCATGACCGTTGGCGGCGACAATTTTGGCAGTTACAAAGTCACCGACCTTGTAGGTTTTGCTGGCTTTTTCGACCGGCAACAGGTTAATCACGCCATCCACCTCAGGCGCTTCGGCGTAACTGCGACCTACGCCGCCTTTTTTGCCCATGCTCATGGCTTTATCGACCAGTATTTGCACGGTTTGACCCACGCGGGCCTCTTGGCGTTGGCGCGATACATCTTCAGCAACAGCCATGAACCTGGCTTGGCGTTCATTGCGCTCAGCGTCTGGCAACGCACCAGGTAGCTCATTTGCAACAGCACCGGTTACAGGTGAGTAGGCAAAACAGCCAGCCCTGTCAATTTTTGCTTCATGTAAAAATCCTAGCAAATGCTCAAACTCGGCCTCTGTCTCGCCAGGAAAGCCAGCAATGAATGTACTTCTAACTATCAGTTCAGGGCATTGCTCGCGCCAAGCCTGAATGCGCTCTAAGTTTTTTTCTCCGCTGGCTGGGCGTTTCATGCGCTTGAGCACATCGGGATGGCTGTGCTGCAGGGGTACGTCTAAATAGGGTAGGCACAAGCCCTCAGACATCAGTGCGATAACCCCATCAACGTGGGGATAAGGGTAAACGTAATGCAAGCGCACCCAAGCACCAAAGGGCTTGGCAATTTCGCCCAACTCACGAACCAAGTCAAACATACGGGTTTTGACCGGCTTGCCGTCAAAAAAACCTGTACGGTACTTGGTGTCAACGCCATACGCCGAAGTGTCTTGGCTCACCACCAACAACTCTTTGACGCCGCCTTCAAACAAACGCTTGGCTTCGCCAAGTACATCGCCTATTGGGCGACTGACCAGGTCGCCACGCATGGACGGAATGATGCAAAACGTGCATCTGTGGTTGCAGCCTTCGCTGATTTTTAAATACGCATAGTGACGAGGCGTGAGCTTGATACCCACACCTGGTATGTTGTTGGCGTACCGCTGCGGGATCAAGTCGGTAAAAGGGTCGTGCGGCTTAGGCAGGTACTTGTGAACGGCATCCATCACCTCTTGCGTGGCATGTGGGCCTGTTACCGCTAAAACAGATGGGTGCAGCTCTTTCACCATATTGCCACCGCCCTCGCCAGTTTTGGCACCCAAACAGCCAGTCACTATGACCTTGCCGTTGTCTGCCAGCGCTTCGGCAATGGTGTCTAAGCTTTCTTTTACCGCATCGTCAATGAACCCACAGGTATTGACTATGACCAAGTCTGCCCCCTCGAAGGTTTTAGAGGTGTGATAACCCTCGGCACTCAGCTGGGTGAGTATGAGCTCTGAATCGGTAAGCGCCTTGGGGCACCCCAAACTGGCAAAACCCACTGTGGGGGCTGTTTTAACGGGTGTTTCAATCATGCTGGTTAAGTTATTTCTTGTTGATTAACGCTTTAAGCCCATGGCAGACCACATTTGTTCGCCTTGTTTTTGCATTTGTTCTTGCATGGTTTTGAGCGCCGTTTGTGTCTGCTCGGTGTAATTCGTCATAAGGTCTTGCATGCTGGCAGGCTGCGTGTTGCCCAGCATATGCTGCCACACCTCAGGGGGTAAAGCCTGCGATTGACCCTTCATCTGCTGCTGCAAATCGGTAAACATTTGCATGTTTTTTTCTAGGTAGCCACCTACCAAGCCTTGCATGGCGTGACCATAAAAGCGTATGAGGTTGGACAGCACAGCTTCAGAAAACATCGGTACGCCACCACTCTCCTCTTCCAAGATAATTTGCAACAATATACTGCGAGTCAAGTCTTCGTTTGTTTTGGCATCGCGAGCCACAAAGGCCTCACCACTCATAACCAACTCACGCACTTGAGACAGGGTGACGTAAGACGAACTGGCCGTGTCGTACAAACGGCGATTGGGGTATTTTTTTATAACCCGCATCGTGTCCGCAGCTTGATCGGTTTTTTTAGATTTTGAAGTGGTGGTTTTTTTTGTAGCTGGCACTGTCGACCTTTGAAGGAGTTATGAAGCCATATGTATGACCTCATAACAATCAGCACTCAATGGGGTGAGCGTAACCCTCTATTGTAAGAAGTCTCTCAGGAGACGACAAATACCCCGAAAATAAGTCTTAAACCACTGTAGCCACATCGTCAAAGTCAAGACGCGGACCTCTAGGGTAATTGGCGCTGGCGTCGCCATAGCCTAAGTTAACCAACAGATTCGCTTTGATGGTGGTGTCAGCAAAAAAAGCTGCATTGACCGCATCGGCGTTAAAGCCGCCCATTGGACCAGCGTCTAAGCCCTGGGCTCTGGCCGCAATAATGAAATACGCAGCTTGCAACCAACTGTTGCGCATGGCAGCAGACTCCGCTTTGTCTGCGTTATCAGCAAACATCTCACGCGCATTCGGTATAGGCGTGAGTGTGGGGAGCTTGTCAAAAAACGCCACATCCATTGCCACAATTGCTGTGACTGGCGCTGCCATTGTTTTCTCGATGTTGCCTGGCGACAAACACGCCCTTAGCTTTTCTTTGCCCTGCGGGGTTTTGACAAATACCAGTCGCATTGGTTGGCAATTCATCGACGTGGGCCCCCATTTACACAGGTCGTAAATGGCTAGCAATTGGTCGTCGCTCACTGGCTGGTCAGTAAAAGCATTGACCGAACGGGCGTTTATAAACAACTGTTCTTGGGCAGAGAAAGAAACGACATTCAACATAAAAAACTGTAGACCATTTAGAAATCAAGAATCCACTGTAACCACAAACTAAAAAACCCCAGTCAACAACGACCTATGCCATTGCGTACTGGGGTTTATATCTGGTAGGCGGTACTAGATTCGAACTAGCGACCCCCACCATGTCAAGGTAGGAATCGCCTATTTAATAACGTCCCAAGAAGTCTAATTTCA